>NZ_BAAALD010000045.1:0-42634 GCF_039528095.1 Kitasatospora arboriphila | reverse complement strand
CCCCTGCCCAGCCGCCTGCCCGCCCCCCCGCCGTTCCCACCGACGATGTCGCCGGAGGCTGCCGCCGCGGCGGCCGAACTCGCGCGGACCGCGGTGGTCCCCGACCCGATCGGGGCGCCCGCGGAGGCGCCCGGCGGCTCCGCGGCCCGGGTCCAGCTCGGCAAGCGGGCCGCCCCCGGGGCGTCCCCCTCCGCGGAGCCGGCAGCGGAGCCGGTGGCCGAGCCGGTCGCGGACTACCGCGAGGCGGTCGGCCGGATCGTCCGCGCCGCCGACGCTGGCGAGCACGACACCGCCGCCGAACTCGCCCTCGCCCTGGAGGAGGAGGCCCTCGGAACGCACGGCGCGGCGGCCCCCGAGGTGCTGCAGGTCCGTCAGGTCCGGGCGCACGTCTCCCGGCTGGCGGGCCGTACGGTGCTCGCCGCCGACCTGTACCGGGAGGTGGCGCTGGCGCTGATCGGCACGGTCTGTGCCGAGGACCCGGAGACCCAGCGGGCCGCGACCAACGCCGAGGCCTGCTGGCGGGCGGTGGCGGACCCGGCCGAGGCGATCCGGATCGCCCCGGAGATCATCGAGCTGCGGGCCCACCTGCCCGGTCCGGAGGGCCGCAAGCTGCGCGCGGCCGAGCGCTACCTCGCCAAGCTGGCGGCCGCGGCCGCCGAGGGCTGACGGACGCCGCGGCCCCGCGGACGCCCGGAGGGCCGCCCCGCCGGCAGCGGCGGGACGGCCCGGACGTGCGGGGCCGGTCAGCGTCCGGCGAGCGCGTGCACGAAGCGGGTGCCGTCCACGGTGCCGAGGCCGGAGGCCAGGTCGTAGCCGGGGGCCGCCTGGTACCCCGTCACCTTGTCCCAGGAGTTGTCGCCGGCGGTGACGTCGTTGATGCCGCTCCACTTGGCGGGCAGCATCGCCAGGCCGTACATCCGCCAGTTCAGCTGGCCGAGGCGGTGCCCGGCGAGCTGGTCGGCGAGCGCGACGACGCCCGAGAAGATCGGGGTGGCCTCGCTGGTGCCGCCGGTGAGGTGCCAGCCGACCCGGGTCGGGTCGTAGGACTCGTACGTCCAGGCCGCGCCGTCGACGGCGGCGCTCATCGAGATGTCCGGGGTGCCGCGGTGGTTGCCGGTCACCTTGGCGACGCCGGCCTGGTACCAGGGGCGCTCGAAGACGCCGGAGACGCCGCCGCCGGCCGCGCCGTAGTCGTCGTGCCAGACCTTGTCGGGTGCGGTGCGGACGCCCTTGTCGTCCAGGGTGAGCTGGGTGCCGCCGACGGAGGTGACCAGCGGGTCGGCGGACGGCCAGGAGTTGACCTTGTACGGGTACAGGTCGCTGCCGTTCTCCATGGCGTCGGTCGCGCCGTTGTCGCCGGAGGCGGCGAGCACGGTGACGTTCCGGGCGGCGGCCTCCTTGAAGGCGTACCGCAGCTTCTCGATGGACGAGAAGTCGTGCTTGTCGAAGCCGGGGAAGGTGTTCTCGGTGGCGCCGAAGCTCTGCGAGATCACGTCGGCCCGGCCGGAGCGGATCATCGCCTTCTCGGCGTCCATCATCTCCGGCAGGCCGGTGACGCCCTCGGTCTCGGCGACGCCGGTCTCGACCAGCACGATGTGCGCGTCCGGGGCGATCGCGTGGGCGTACTCGACGTCGAGGGTGGTCTCGCCGGCCCAGCCGGTGTGGTCCCCGTTGGTCGGGTCGAACGGCGGCACGTCGCCCCACTTGACCACCTCGACGTCGGTGTCGGGCAGCCCCCACTGCTTGTCGAAGACCTCCAGGTCGTGCTGGATCGTCGGGGAGCCGAAGGAGTCGACGATGACGATCGTCCGGCCCTTGCCGGTGACGCCCTGCCGGTACAGCGGGTCCAAGTTGTAGGCGGTGCGGTACTGCAGCGGCGAGTAGCAGTGGATGCCGATCTGTGCGACGCACTCGGCGGTGGATATCGGGGCGGTGCGGCCAGCCGCGCTGATGTGGCCGCTCGACGCGGGCCGGACGTGGACGGCCGGCCCGCGGAGGGCGGACCCGGCGGCCGGCCGGGCGACGGCGGTGCCGCCGGCCAGGGCGGTGGCCCCGACGGCGAGCAGCGCGAGCGCCCGGACGGTGGAGCGGGGACCCGCGGTGACGGGATGCGTGCCCATGGGACTCCTCGGTGGAGGGGTGCCGACCGGTCGGTCGGCACCCCACATCCCACCGGGCGCGGGCCCGTTGATCCATAGTCACCCCGGGGCCGTCGCACCCACCGCAGTGGGCCACCGGATCGGGTAAAGACCACCCCCGGATTCGGTAAGCCCGCACGACTCCGGGGCGGGGCGACAGCTCCCGTCAGCGGGCGCCGCCGTTGATGTACAGCGTCTGCCCGCTCACGTACGAGGCGTCCTCGCTGGCCAGGAAGGCCACCACCGAGGCGACCTCCTCCGGCTGCCCGACCCGGCGCAGCGGGGTCCGCTCGGCGGCCATCGCCTGGTGGTCCTCGGCGGAGGAGCCGACCCGCTCGGCGGTGGCGGCGGTCATCGCGGTGGCGATGTAGCCGGGGGCGACCGCGTTGACGTTGATGTTGAACGGGCCGAGCTCGATCGCGAGGGTGGCGGTGAGGCCCTGGATGCCGGCCTTGGCGGCGGCGTAGTTGGCCTGGCCGCGGTTGCCGAGCGCGGAGCGCGAGCTCAGCGAGACGATCTTGCCGTACTTCTGCTTCACCATGTACTTCTGCGCCACGTGGCTGCAGTTGTACGCGCTGGTGAGGTTGACGGTGAGGACGGCGTCCCAGTCGTTCTTCGCCATCTTGAAGAACAGGTTGTCCCGGGTGATCCCGGCGTTGTTGATCAGGATGTGCAGCGCCCCGAGGTCCTCGACGACCTGCGCGAAGACCGCGTCCACCGCGTCGTAGTCGGCCACGTCGCAGCCGTACGCGCGGGCGGTGCCGCCCTTGGCGGTGATGGCGTCGGCGGTGGCCTGCGCCCGCTCGGCGGTGAGGTCGACGACGGCCACGGTCGCGCCCTCCTCGGCGAGCCGGGCGGCGGTGGCCGCGCCGATGCCCTGGGCGGCGCCGGTCACCACGGCGACCTTGCCTGCGAATCGCGTCATCTGATCTGCCCTCAGTTCTTCTCGACGAGTACGGCGGTGCCCTGTCCGACACCGACGCACATGGTGGCCAGGCCGCGCCGGGCGCCGGTCCGGCGCATCCGGTGCAGCAGGGTGGTGAGGATGCGGGCGCCGGAGCCGCCCAGCGGGTGGCCGAGCGCGATCGCTCCGCCGCTCGGGTTGACCAGGTCGTGGTCGAAGCCGAGCTCGTTGACGCAGGCGAGCGCCTGGGCCGCGAAGGCCTCGTTGAACTCGGCCTCCTCGACGTCGCCGACCTGCCAGCCGGTCCGGGCCAGCACCTTGCGGGTGGCGGGGACGGGGCCGATGCCCATGACGTCCGGGTGGACGCCGGCCGAGGCGCCGGCGACGTAGCGGCCGAGCGGCTCCAGGCCGAGCCGGCCGAGCGCCTCCTCGGAGACCAGCAGCAGGGCCGCGGCGCCGTCGTTCATCGGCGAGGCGTTGCCGGCGGTCACGGTGCCGCCGGCCCGGAAGACCGGCTTGAGACCGGCCAGCTTCTCCAGGGTGGTGTCCTCGCGGATCGACTCGTCGGCGGTGACGGTGACCCCGTCCGGCCGGACGACGGGCAGCAGTTCGGCGTCGAAGTGGCCGTCCTTGCGGGCGGCGGCGGCCCGCTGGTGGCTGCGCAGCGCGAAGGCGTCCTGCTGCTCGCGGGTGACGCCGAAGCGCGCGGCGACCTCCTCGGCGGTCTCGCCCATGGAGAGGACGCCGTGCAGCTCCTTCATCCGCGGGTTGGTGAGCCGCCAGCCGAGCCTGGTGTCGAAGGTCTCCATCCGGTGCGGCATCGCCTCGTCGGGGCGGGGCAGCACGAAGGGGGCGCGGGTCATCGACTCGCAGCCGCCGGCGACGACGACCTCGGCCTCGCCGGAGCCGATCGCCCGGGCGGCGCTGGTGACGGCCTCCATGCCGGAGGCGCACAGCCGGTTGACGGTGGCGCCGGGGATGCTGTCGGGCAGTCCGGCGAGCAGCACGGCCATCCGGGCGGCGTTGCGGTTGTCCTCGCCGGCCTGGTTGGCGGCGCCCCAGTAGACGTCGTCGATGAGGGCCGGGTCGAGCTGCGGCACGTCGGCCAGCAGACCGGAGAGGACGGCGGCCGACAGGTCGTCGGGCCGGACGGTGGACAGCGCGCCGCGCAGCCGCCCGATCGGGGTGCGGCGGGCGGCGGCGAAGTAGACGGGACGCACTTCGTCGGGCTCCTGTTCTCGTGGGTTCTAGAACGCGTTGATGCCGGTCAGGGATCGCCCGATCAGCAGCTTGTGGATCTGGCTGGTGCCCTCGTAGAGGGTCATGACGCGCGCGTCGCGCAGGTACTTGCCGACGGGGTACTCGTCGATGAAGCCGTAGCCGCCGAACACCTGCAGGGCGTTGTTGGCGGCGCGCACCGCCGCCTCGCTGGCGTACAGCTTGGCGGTGGAGGACTCGGTGGCGAAGGGCAGACCGCGCTCGATCAGGTCGGCGACCTTCCAGGTGAGCAGCCGGGACGCCTCGACGTCGACGGCGATGTCGGCGAGCAGCTCCTGCACCAGCTGGTGGGAGGCGATCGGCTTGCCGAACTGCTCGCGCTCGCCGGCGTACTTCACGGCGGCCTCCAGGCAGGCCCGGGCGATGCCGACGCAGCCGGCCGCGACCGACATCCGGCCCTTGGCGAGCGCGGACATCGCGACCCGGAAGCCCTGGCCCTCGGCGCCGAGCCGGGCGCCGTCCGGCACCCGGACACCGTCGAGGACGAGCTCGGCGGTGGCCTGCCCGCGCAGCCCGAGCTTGCCGTGGATCGTGCGCCGCTCGAAGCCGGGCAGTCCGGTCTCCACCAGGAAGGCGGTGATGCCGCGGTGGCCCTCCTCGCCGGTGCGGGCGAAGACCAGGGCGACCTCGGCCCAGGTGCCGTTGGTGATGAAGGTCTTGCTGCCGGTGATCAGCCAGTCGCCGCCGTCGCGGACGGCCCGGGTGGTCAGGTTCGCGGCGTCGGAGCCGGTGCCGGGCTCGGTGAGGGCGAAGCAGCCGAGCGCCTCGCCGGAGGTGAGCCGGGGCAGCCAGGCGCGCTTCTGCTCCTCGGTGCCGTACCCGGCGATCGACTTGCCGACCAGGCCGAGCGAGACGGAGACGATGCCGCGCACCGCGGAGTCGCCGCGGCCGAGCTCCTCCAGCACCAGGCAGTACGCCAGGTGGTCGCCGCCGCTGCCGCCGTACTCCTCGGGGATAGTCAGACCGAGGAAACCGAGCTTGCCGAGCTTGCCGACGATGCCGCGATCCACGGACTCGGCGCGGTCCCAGGCGGCCGCGTGCGGCACGATCTCGCGGTCGGTGAAGGCCGCGGCGAGGTCGCGGACGGCGGCCTGCTCCTCGGACAGCTCAAGATTCATGGCGGCGGACGCTCCATAAACTAGCAGTGCAAGTTTTAATGGGAGCGTAGCCCCACCGCGCCGCCCGCGGAAGGGCCGCCTGCAAGAATGTGTGACACCCCACCCGATCGGAGGCCGCGACCGCATGGCCCGCCCGCGCACCCCGCTGCTCAGCCGCGAGCGGATCGTCGCCGCCGCGCTCTCCCTGGTCGACGCCGACGGCCTGGACGCGCTCTCCACCCGCCGCCTCGCCACCGAGCTCTCGGTCAGCGGGCCCTCCCTCTACAACCACTTCGCCACCAAGGACGACCTCCTCGACGCCGTCGTCGACAGCGTGATGGGCGAGGTCGACCTCTCGATGTTCGACGCGCCGGAGGACTGGCGCACCGCCCTGCGCGACTGGGCCCGCAGCTACCGCGCCGCGCTCGCCGCCCACCCCAACGTCGTCCCCGTCCTCGCCCAGGGCCCCGGCCGCCGCCCCAACGCGCTGCGCCTCGCCGACGCCGTCTTCGGCTGCCTGGTCGACGCCGGCTGGCCGCGCGGCCAGGCCACCCGGATCGGCGCGCTGATGCGCTACTTCATCACCGGCTCCGCCCTCGGCTCCTTCGCCGGCGGCTTCCCCGAGGACGCCGCCGTCTACGCCGCCGACTACCCCCACCTCGGCGAGGCCCACCTGCTCGCCGAACACCGCCGCGCGATCGACGAGGGCGCCTTCGAAACCGGCCTCGCCGCCCTCCTCGACGGCCTCGCCCTGCGCCACCCCGCGGCCGGCTAGGCGCTGTAGCGCAAAGGGGTAGCCCACCAGGGGCCCCCACGCGCCCCTGGTTTGTGCTTCTTCGCCGGAGACCGGATGCCCCCAAGAGGCGCGGGGAACTGCGCAGTCCGGGCGCGGTGCTCCCGACCACTCCGGCTCGCCCGGGTCCGTACGGTGGCAGCCATTCGAAGGGTGTCGTTCTCCCCTCCGGGTCACAGCCGCCCAGGATGCGTTTGCCCGGCCCGACGGACGGTCATCACTGGCTGCTGTCCCCTCGGTCCGCCACCCGGAGCCCACCGTGCAGCCATCGCCCCGCCCGGCCCGCACCTGCCGCCGGCCCCTGCGCCCCGCCGCCGTCCTGGCCGCCGCCCTCGCCCTGACCGGCCTGCTGCCCGGCACCGCCCTGGCCGGCGGCCGAGGCGGAGGCCAGGACGGCGGCCGCCCGTCGCTCGACCGCGCACTGCGCGAGCTGGTCACCGCCCCCGGCGGCCCGCCCGGCGCCATCGCCGTCCTGCGGTACGGCGACCGCACCGAGGTCCACCGCGCGGGCACCGCCGAGGTCGGCACCGGCCGCCGGCCCCGCATCACCGACCACATGCGGATCGCCAGCGCCGCCAAGGCCTTCAGCGGCGCCGTCACCCTGCGGCTGGTGGACCGCGGCGCCCTCGGCCTGGACGACACCATCGGCGAACGGCTGCCCGACCTGCCCGCCGCCTGGCACGCGGTGACGCTGCGCCAGCTGCTGCAGCACACCAGCGGACTGCCCGACTACAGCGACTCGGCCGCCTTCCGGGCCGTCATCACCGCCGACCCGCACCACGTCTTCGACCCGCACCACCTGCTGGACTACGTCTTCGGCCAGCCGCTCGGCTTCGCCCCCGGCACGCAGTACCGGTACTCCAACTCGGACAACATCGCCGCCGCCCTGATGGCCGAGGCCGCCACCGGCCGCCCGTACGAGGAGCTCCTCGCCCGACTGGTGAACCGCCCGCTCGGCCTGCGCGAGACGACCCTGCCGCGCGGCTACGAACTGCCCGAGCCCTACCTGCACGGCTACGACGTCGTCCCGCCCGACCCACCGGAGGACGTCTCCACGCTGTTCGGCGCCTCGGGCGCCTGGGCCTCGGGCGGCATCGTCTCCACCCCCGCCGACCTGTCCGCCTTCATCCGCGCCTACGGCGGCGACGGCTTCCTGAAGCCCTCGACCCGGCAGCAGCAGACGGACTGGGTGCCCGGCGCCTCCGAGCCCGCCGGGCCCGGCACCAACGCGGCCGGGCTCGCGCTCTTCCGCTACACCACCCGCTGCGGCGTCGTGTACGGCCACACCGGCAACACCGCCGGCTACACCCAGTTCGCCGCCGCCACCCCCGACGGCCGCCGCTCGGTGACGGTCTCCGTCACCGAGCAGATCAGCCAGAGCACCCGGCCCGCGCTGCTCGTGCAACTGCGGGCGGTCGAGGAGGAGTTCGTCTGCCGGCTGCTCAACGGCCCGGGACACTGAGGGCGTCGGCCGCCGCCAGTGCGGCCCGCACCTCGGAGGCCGGGTCGCCCTCGTGGTAGATCCGTTCGCTGCGCTCGATCCCGTCCAGGAACTCCTGGTAGCGGACGGCGTAGCCGAGGTGCACCAGCGGGGCCGCGAGCTCCAGCGCCCGCAGCGGGTCCGAGCCGGGGGCCGCCGCCGACCAGGCGGGGGCCCAGACCGGCCCGGCCTCCCCCCCGCGCTGCCCCAGACGGACCGGACGTCCGCCCAGCGCTGCTCGCCGAGGAAGTCCTGCGGCCGCAGCCCGTCGAAGGCCGGATGCCCGAAGAAGGCGTCGGAGAAGTCGACCAGCACCGTGGCGCTGCCGTCCGAGCGGTAGTTGCCCGGGTGGAAGTCGCCGTGCACCAGGGTGAGCGGCAGCCCGCAGGCGTCCAGCGCGTCGATCACCGTGGGCAGGCCGTCCAGCAGTGCCCCGGCCCGCCCGCGCTCCTCGGCCGACAGGTCGTCCAGCCGGGGCAGCAGCTCCCGGGCCTGCTCCAGCACCCGCCGCGGCGAGCGGTCGCGCAGCCCGTGCGCCGCCGGGTCGGCGGCCAGTGCCGAGGCCAGCCCGGCCTGGACGGCGACGGTGCGTCCGACCGCGTCCAGCATGGCGTCCTCGGGCAGCCCCCAGCAGTCCTCGCCCGGCACGTGCTCCAGCAGCAGCCGGCCGGGCGCCGCGGCGATCACGCCGGGCACCAGGGCCGGGTCGAGCGAGGCGACCAGGGCGATCGGCCGGTGCTCGTCGGTGCCGAACGGCGGCGTGGTCTTCAGCCAGGCCGGCCCGTCCGCCGTGGGGATGCGGACCAGACCGGAGAGGTTCCAGCTCTTCACCTGCTCGGCGGGGCCGGTCGCCGGGCGGCCGCACGCGCGGAGCTCCTCCTCGGCCCAGGCCAGCGCGGCCCGCAGGCCGTCCGGGGTGGCCCAGGCGGCTCGCAGCGGGTCCTCCTCCAGCCGGACGGATCCCTCGTCGAGCACGGCCTCCGGCCGGCGCAGCGCCTCCGCGTGGTACACCACGTGCCCGCCGAGTCCGGCCTCCCCGCCCGCCACGGACACCAGGCGCAGCACCAGCACCGGCACCCCGAGCCGCTGTTCCAGCCCCCGCGCGACCGGCCCGACCTCCTGCCACCGCGGATGGTCCACCGGGAACGGCCCGACCTCCCCCAGCCTCTCGCCCTCGAAGGTCACCACTGCCGTCACACTGCGCTGCACACTCTGTTCCACCCGCGCATTGTGACCACCCGTCATCCCTCCGGCCAGCGATTTTCCCCGCCGCCGCTCAGGGCGCCCCCGCGTCGCCGGGCAGGAAGGCCGGCCGCAGGTCCGGGTCCACCGGGTCGTAGTACCGGTGGTACACCGGCGTCAGCCCGCCCGAGACCGGCGGCACGATCCAGCTCCAGTCCGCCGGTGTGGGCCGCCCGTGCCGCCGTTCCCGCGCGACGTGCGCGAGGAAGCGCGCCGACTCCGTGTGGTGGTCCGCCATGGTGACCCCGGCCCGCTCGTAGGAGTGCAGGACCGCCACGTTCAGTTCGACGAGCGCCCGGTCGCGCCACAGGCTCCGCTCCGACCCGGTGTCGAGGCCGAGCCGCCGGGCCACCTCGCCGAGCATGTCGTACCGGTCGGCGTCGGCCAGGTTCCGGGCGCCGATCTCCGTCCCCATGTACCAGCCGTTGAACGGGGCCGCCGGGTAGCGGACGCCGCCGATCTCCAGGGTCATGTCGCTGATCGCCGGCACGGCGTACCACCGCAGGCCGAGCCCGGCGAACCACGCGTGGTCGGGATGCCGCAGCGGCACCTCCAGCACCGCGTCGTCCGGCAGCTCGTACCAGCGCGGCTCCTCGCCGGGCCGGTGCCGGATCATCAGCGGCAGCACGTCGAACCGGTCCTCGCCGCTCTTCCAGCCGAGCCCGCGGGCGAGTCCGGCGAGTGCGGCGCCGGCCGGGTCGCCGATCCAGCCGCCCGCCCCGTCGGGGTGGCCGGCGTAGCGGACGAGCTGCTGGTTGAGGATGCGCGGGGCGGGCCGCCCCGGCCGGTCCGGGGCGAAGACGGAGACCACCGGGCGGATCCGGCCGCCGTTGGTGGCCGTCCGCAGGTGCTCGAAGCACTCCTCGGCCATCGCGTCGGGGGTGTCGACGTGCCGCAGGTCGCGGACGACGAGGCTGCGCCAGTAGAGGCGGCCGATGCAGCGGGCGGCGTTGCGCCAGGCCAGCCGGGCGCCGAAGGCGAGTTCCTCGGCGGTGTGCCGGTAGCTGCCGGTCCGTTCGATCTCGGCGAGCACCTGGCGGACCCGCGGGGCGGGGTCGCCGGTGCCCGGCTGCTCGCGGTGGAACTGGCGGACGAAGGCGACGGCCTCGCCCGCGAGCGCCCCGGTCGGCGGCGGTGCGGCCGCGGCCGGCGGGGCCGGCGGCTGAGGTGCGTGCTGGTGGGCGTAGGGGCAGGCCGCGGCGGGTCTGCGGGTGGCGCGAATCCGGCGGAAGATCAAGGACACATCCCTCCCTGGCGTCATGGGTACCGGATGTGCCGGGTCGGGCGCGGAGAGTGCGCGATTGTGCCGCGTCCCGCCGCGGCGGCCGCTATGGTGCCCCCCCCCCCCCCCCCCCCCCCCCCCCGCCCCCGCCGCTGTCCGGCGCGGTCGGCCGGACACGGCGGAGGGGCGCCCGCACCCCGCGGACGCCCCTCGACTCCCGGAGGATCAGCCCATGTCCTCCAGGCGGATCCCCTTGGTCTCCTTCATGAAGCGGGCCACGAAGACCATCGAGCCGAGCGCGAAGGCCGCGTACAGGGCGTAGGTGGCCGAGAGGTTCCAGCGGGACATCGCCGGGAACGACACGGTGATCGCCCAGTTGGCCAGCCACTGCGCGGAGGCCGCGACCGACAGGGCGGCGGCACGGATCCGGTTGGGGAACATCTCGCCGAGCATCACCCAGACGACGACGCCCCAGGAGAGCGCGAAGAACAGCACGAACAGGTTGGCCGAGACCAGCGCCACCGTGCCCTGCAGGTCGGGCAGGGTGACGTCGTCGCCGGTGCCGGTGGCGGAGGAGAACGCCCAGGCGGCGGCGCCGAGGGTGACGGCCATGCCGGCCGAGCCGATCAGCGCGAGCGGCTTGCGGCCGATCCGGTCGACGAGCAGGACGGCGATCGCGGTACCGGCGATGTTGATCACCGAGCCGATGAAGCTGATCATCAGCGAGTTGCTCTGGTCGATGCCGACGGACTGCCAGAGGATCGACGAGTAGTAGAAGATCACGTTGATGCCGACGAGCTGCTGGAAGACCGAGAGGCCGATGCCGACCCAGACGATCGGCAGCAGCCCGGCCCGGCCGCCGAGCAGGTCGCGGAAGCGCGGCCGGTGGTCGGAGTCGATCAGGCCGCGGATCTCGGCGATCCGGGCCTCGGTGTCCGTCCCCTCGCCCTCGACCTCGCGGAGCACGGAGCGGGCCTCGTCCAGCCGCCCGGCGGAGATCAGGAAGCGCGGGGACTCCGGGATCATCGCCGACATCACGAAGTACAGCACCGCCGGCAGCACGCAGATGCCGAGCATCCACTGCCAGGCCTCCAGGCCGAGCAGGCTGCCGCGGGTGTCGCCGTCCGCGGCCTCGGCGAGCAGCCAGTTGACCAGCTGGGAGATGGCGATGCCGAGCACGATGGCGGCCTGCTGGAAGGAGGCGAGCCGGCCGCGGTAGCGGGTCGGGGCGACCTCGGCGATGTAGGTCGGGGCGATCACCGAGGCGATGCCGATCGCGGCGCCGCCGAGGACGCGCCAGGCGGCGAGGTCCCAGGCGGAGAAGGGCAGCATCGAGCCGACGGCGCTGAGCGCGAACAGCACGGCGGCGGCCTTCATCACCCGGATCCGGCCGTAGCGGTCGGCGAACCGGCCGGCCAGGGCGGCGCCCACCGCGGAGCCGAGCAGCGCCGAGGAGACGATCAGCCCGGTGACGCCGTCCCCGATCCCGAACCGGGCCTGGATGCCGGAGACGGCGCCGTTGATCACCGAGCTGTCGTAGCCGAACAGGAAGCCGCCGAGCGCGGCCGCCGCCGTGATGAAGACCACGAAGCCGAGCCGGTCCGGCGACTGCGCGCGGGCCGCTACGGGCTGTTGGGTGACGCTCACGATCACTGACTCCTGTGTACTCGACATTGAGAGAGGCGTCAGGATCGTACCCCCGGTCTGTTCATCACATGTACGCACTATCCGGTCATTGGGGCAAACCCTTCCGGACGAGCGTTCAAGAGCCGAATCGTATGAGGATTCAGCCGGCTCAGACGGGCTCCGACAGCGACAGCCCGAACCGGCCCTCGGCGTCCGTCCACCAGTGGGTCAGCCGCAGGCCGGCCGCCGCCAGCTCCCGGGCCACCCGCTCCCGCCGGAACTTCGCCGAGACCTCGGTGCGCAGCTCCTCGCCCTCGTCGAAGTGCACCGGCAGGTCGAGCGCCGGGATCTTCACCGTCTGGTCGCGGACGGAGCGCAGCCGCATC
This sequence comes from Kitasatospora arboriphila, assembly GCF_039528095.1. Lineage (NCBI taxonomy): Bacteria > Bacillati > Actinomycetota > Actinomycetes > Kitasatosporales > Streptomycetaceae > Kitasatospora > Kitasatospora arboriphila. The sequence continues at coordinate 30,468 of NZ_BAAALD010000045.1, read as the reverse complement.
TCGATCCACTCCTGCTCGGTGTCCCAGAACGCCACGTGCTCGAAGGCGTCCGGGTCGAAGTCGGCGTCCAGCTCCCGGTCGAGCACGTTCAGCACGTTCTTGTTGAACTCGGCCGTCACCCCGGCCGCGTCGTCGTACGCGGCGACCAGCACCGCCGGGTCCTTCACCAGGTCGGTGCCGAGCAGCAGCGCGTCGCCCGGCTCCATGGCCGCCCGCAGGGTGCGCAGGAAGCCGGCCCGCTCGGCGGGCACGAAGTTGCCGAGCGTGCCGCCGAGGAAGGCCACCAGTCTCGGCCCGCCGCCGGGCGGCAGCCCGAGCCCCTGGGTGAAGTCGGACAGCACCGCGTGCACGTCGGTGCCCGGGTAGTCGGCGATCAGCGCCTTGCCCGCGGCCTCCAGCGCGCTCTCGCTCACGTCCACCGGCACGTACCCCCGCAGGCTGCCGATCCCGTTCAGCGCGTCCAGCAGCAGCCGGGTCTTCTCCGAGGAGCCCGACCCGAGTTCCACCAGGGTGCGGGCCCGGGTGAGCGCGGCGATCTCGCCGGCCCGGTCGGTCAGGATCTCCCGCTCGGCCCGGGTCGGGTAGTACTCGGGCAGCCGGGTGATCTCCTCGAAGAGCTCGCTGCCCCGCGCGTCGTAGAACCACTTCGGCGGCAGCCACTTGGGACTCGCGGTCAGGCCCCGCTGCACGTCGTGCCGTAGCGCGTGGCTGAAGTGGTCGGCGGGCAGCAGGCGGGTCAGGTCGAAGGTGCTCACGGCGAGTCGTCCTCTCGCGTCGGGCGGCCGGACCCGGGTGCGGGCCGGTCGCTCTCCTCCTCGGTGCGCCCCGGTCGGGCGGACTCCTGTGCGGCGGGCGCCGGTCCGGCGCGGTCGATGGGGTGCAGCGCCACGCCCGCCGGCCCGGCGAGCAGCAGCGTGCGGTCGGGGACCTCGGCCCAGCCGGGTCCGTCGTCGTACGGCTCCGAGGCGACCACCACGCCCGGGCCGGAGCGGTGGAACAGCGTGTCGCCCCAGGCCGTCGCGGCGATCGAGGTCCCGTCGGTGACGAGCAGGTTGAGCCTGGCGTCGCCGTACTTGGCGGCCTCCCGGACGGTGTCGGCCAGCGCCTCGCCCAGCTCGGCGCCGGTGCGCAGCCTGGCCAGCAGCAGCGCCCACAGCAGGGCCGAGTCGCTGCGCGCCTCCAGCGCCATCAGGTCGGCCGGCGGCAGGGTGGCGGCGAGCGGGCCGTACCGCTCCGGCCAGCCCGGCAGGGCGCCGTTGTGGCTGAACAGCAGCCGCCCGGCGGCGAACGGCGCGGCGGCGGCCTCGCCGGGCGCGCAGCCGGCGGTGGCCGAGCGGACGGCGGCCAGCAGCGCCCGGGTGCGCACCACCCGGGCGAGGTCGGCGAGGTTCTCGTCCGCCCAGATCGGCCCGGCCCGGCGGTAGCGGGCGGGCCGCTCGTCGCCCGGCGCGTACCAGCCGATCCCGAAGCCGTCGGCGTTCACCGTGCCGTACCGCTGCCGCCGGGGCGCCCAGGACTGCCGGACGAGCCCGTACGGCGGGTCGAACAGCAGCGCGCCGAGCGGCAGTTCACCGCCGAGGTAGGCGAGGTGGCGGCACATCAGGCGCCCTCCGTGCCGCTGGCGGCGTCGGCGGAGCGGGCGGTGCGGAACCCGGCGAAGATCTGCCGCCGGACGGGGTAGTCCCAGTTGCGGAAGGTCCCGCGGCAGGCGACCGGCGCCACCGCGAAGGAGCCGCCGCGCAGCACCTTGTACTCCGGGCCGAAGAACACCTCGGAGTACTCCTTGTACGGCCACGGGGCGAAGCCCGGGTAGGGCAGGAAGTCGCTGGCCGTCCACTCCCAGACGTCGCCGATCAGCTGCCGGGCGCCGCAGGGGGCGGTGCCCTCCGGGTAGCTGCCGGCCGGGGCGGGCTGCAGGTGGCGCTGGCCGAGGTTGGCGTGCTCGGCGGCGGGCGGTTCGTCGCCCCACGGGTAGCGCCGGGAGCGGCCGGAGGCCGGGTCGAAGCGGGCGGCCTTCTCCCACTCGGCCTCGGTGGGCAGCCGCCGCCCGGCCCAGCGGGCGTACGCGTCGGCCTCGTACCAGCTCACGTGCAGCACCGGCTCGTCCGGCGGGACGGGTTCGACGGTGCCGAACCGGCGGCGCAGCCACTGGCCGCCGTCCCGGCTCCAGAAGAGCGGGGCGGTCAGGCCGGCCTGCGCCCGGTGCTCCCAGCCGGCCGGTGTCCACCAGCGCGGCTCCCGGTAGCCGCCGTCCTCGACGAAGGCCAGGTAGGCGGCGTTGGTGACGGGGACGGTGTCCAGCCAGTACGCGGGCAGCTCCACCCGGTGCGCGGGCCGCTCGTTGTCCAGCGCCCACGGCTCGGTGTCGGTGCCCATGGTGAACGGGCCCGCGGGGACGAGGACTTCGGCGGGCAGCCGGTCGGCCGGGACGGCCGGCGGGGGAGGGGCGGCCAGCACGGCGGCGCCCTGCCGGAGCTGGTGGGTGATCAGCATGGTCTCGTCGTGCTGCTGTTCGTGCTGGGCGATCATGCCGAAGGCGAAGCCGGCGTCCAGCAGCGGCGCGCCCTCCAGCGGGCTGGCCTCCAGCAGGTCGAGGACCCTGCCGCGGACCTCGTGCGCGTAGCGCCGGGCCTCGTCGGGCGGCAGCAGCGGCAGGCTCGGCCGCTCGGCCCGCGGGTGCTCGAAGGCGTCGTAGAGCGGGTCGATCTCGGGGTGCATCGGGTCGTGGCCGCCGACGTTGCGCAGCAGCCACAGCTCCTCCTGGTTGCCGATGTGCGCGAGGTCCCAGACCAGCGGCGACATCAGCGGGGAGTGCTGGGCGGTGAGGTCGTGGTCCTCCACGCAGTCGGTGAGCCCGGCGGTGCGGTCGCGGGCGGCCAGCAGCTCGGTGGCGATCGCCTCGCGGAGCGTCGCCGGGTCGGTGCGGTCGGCGTTCAGCACGGTGCGTCCTCCTCGACGGCGGGGCGACGGCCCGCGCGCACGGCGTCCAGCTGGTCGTCGGCCGGGCAGCGGCCCCGGGCGGGGTAGCGGTCGGCGTACTCGGCCAGGGCGCGGCGCAGGCCGTCGGTGTCGGGCCGGCGGGCGAGCGCCCGCTCGGCGGCGGCGAAGCAGGTGAGCGCGGCCTGCCGCAGTTCGGGGTCGGTGGTGGCGAGGGCGGCGGCCCGTCGCCAGAGGCTGCAGCGCGGCGGCGGCAGCGCCCGGTCGTGGCCGAGCGGCTCCAGCGCGGCGAGCGCGGCGTCGGTCGCCTCCGGGTCGTCGAGCAGCGCGGTGACCAGGGCGAGCGGCACGAGCCAGCCGTCGCCGGGCTGGGCGTCGATCATGCGCAGCTCCAGGTGGCCGCGCGGCCGGACGGGCGGGAAGAGCGTGGTGCGGTGGTACTCGAGGTCGGCGAGGGTCGCGGGCCGCTCGCCGGCGCCGCGCAGCCACTGCCGGAAGGTGAGGCCGGGCGGCGCCGTCCAGGGCCGGCCCTCGGGCCGCCGCACGCACAGCACCTCGGCGTCCAGCACGTACCGGGCCCAGGCCTCGCGCGGGTCGTCGCCGGGCGGCGGTGCGAGGGTGCGGGTCGGGTCCATCCGGGACCACACCACCTGGCGGCTGGACCGGAATCCGGTCGGCCGGCCGTCCAGCAGCGGGGAGTTGGCGAACGCGGCGACCAGCACCGGGCCGAGCCGGTGGACGAGCCGCCAGCGGCGGGCGACGGCGGCCTCGGTGCCGGCGTCCACGCAGACCTGGACGGAGGCGGTGCCGGTCATCATGATCCGGCCCCAGGGCCCGGCGCGGTCGAAGAAGGTCTGCATCGCCCGGTAGCGGGGGTGTTCGGCCTGCATCCGGCGGGTCCGGCCGAGCGGGTCGGTACCGCTGCCGGTGAGCCGCAGGCCCTGCCCGGCGAGTGCGGTGCGCAGGGCGGCCTGGTCGCGCAGCAGGTCGGCGGCGCAGGCGGCGGGGGAGTCGGCGGGCCGGGAGCTGAGCTCGACCTGGCCGCCGGGTTCGCGGGTGAAGCGGGAGCCCGCCGGGAAGCACGGGCCGTCGTGGTCCTCGGGCAGGGCCGCCAGGGCGGCCGCGGTGCGGGCGGGGTCGACCGGCTGCTCGGGACATCGGCTGTCGTGGACGAACCACTCGGCCTCCACCCCCACCAGGGCGGGCGGCCCGATCTTGAAACAGATTCCGGCCAGATGGGTTTCGGCGGACGCCTCGGTCAGCGGCGTCACGCTGGGTGTCTGATCGATTCGGTCGGTGCTTCGCTGCGAACGGACGGGTATCACCGGACTCACCATCCCTCGGTACGCGGTTGCGGCCCGGTATTTCCTGCTCAGTCTGCTACGCGGCAAACATCGCCGCCGCTCAACGCAGGTCAGGAGCGTGCCAGTCGGTGCAGTGCGCACTCCAGCCGCGGTAGCGGCAGGGCGTAGTTGAGCCGGAGCAGCCCCGGTCGGGGCGCGCCGAAGTCCGAGCCGTCCGCCAGTTCCACGTCACGCTCCGTCATCGCCTGCTCCCTCGCCCGTTCGGGTGGCAGGCCGAGGGCGGCCCCGTCCAGCCACAGCAGGTACGAGGCCTGGGGGCGGGCGAGCACGGCCGGGCCGAGCGCCGCCAGGGCGAGGTCCCGGGCTGCGACGAGGTGCCGCAGCAGTCCGTCCAGCCAGTCGCCGCCCTCGGCCAGGGCGGCGCGCTGGACGATCTGCTCCAGCAGTCCGCCCTCCCACACCCCGAGGGCGGCGGCCCGGTCGCGGACCCGGTCGCGCAGGCCGGGATCCGGCACCAGCAGCCAACAGCTGGGGATGCCCGAGGTGTTGAAGGTCTTGCCGACCGATCCCACGGTCACCGTGTGCCGGGCCGCGGCCGGATCGGCGACGGCCACCGCGACGGGATGGGGCAGGCCGTGGTCGGGGTGGACGAGGTCGCCGTGCACCTCGTCCGCGACCAGCAGGCCGTCCTCGGCGGCGGCGAGTTCGGCCAGCGCGCCCACCTCGGCGGCCGTGCGCAGCCGCCCGGTCGGGTTGTGCGGACTGCTGACCAGCAGCACCCCGGGGCGCTGCGCGGCGAAGCGGTCGACCGGCAGCCCGGACGGGTCGTCGGCGCGGCCGGGCGGGACGGCGGTGAAGGGCAGGCCGGCCGCCGCGCAGAGCCCGGCGAAACCGCCCCACTCCGGCGCCGCCGCGACGGCGGTGCGGCCGCGGACGAGCGGTGCGGCGGCGTCCAGCAGCAGCCGCATCGCGGTGCGCGGACCGCAGGGCAGACAGAGCACCCACGCCGGGTCGACGACCGCGCCGTGCCGTCGGCGGTACCAGTCGGCGACCAGGCGCGGGCCGTCCGGATCGGCCACGGTGTAGCCGAACGCCGGGTGGCGGGCCCGCTCCGCGAGGGCGGCGCCGATCGCGGCGGGGCCGGGGAGGTCCATGTCGGCGAGGCCGAGGGCGATCCGGCCCCGGCCGGCCCGGGCCCACTTGCTGCTGCCCGTCCCGCTGCGGTCGAAGGACTCCGTCACCGCCGCTCCTTCCGTCCGGTCGGCGGGCAGCGACCCGCCGTCTCCACGCTACGGGTGCGCCGGGCGACCGCGCAGCATGCCCAAAAGGGGAGCGCTCCCACGGGAGTTCAGGTTTCGCGTCGTCAACTCCGTCCGATGCCTTGACGGGGCATGGCCTTCGTGGCTTGATATCCCATGAGCTCAGGGCCTGGCCCTGAAGCGCGGGTTGAGAATTCCCGCTGCTCCGACGACTCGTCGACCGAGCTCCGACTGTTCCATCGACGTATCGTCGATCCCCAGCAAGTGGGAGCGCTCCCACTCGCGACTCCCTCCGATGCACGTCAGGGTCCCTCCCCCACCCGAAAGGACTCCGTAAGTGCCTTCCCCCATCATGCGGCGTCTGCGCACGTCGGCAGCGGCCGCGGCGCTGGGCGTCGCAGCCGTGCTGCCGCTCGCGACGGCCGTCCAGCCCGCAGCCGCAGCCGAGGCCAAGCTCGACAACCCGTATGCCGGCGCCAAGGTCTATGTGAACCCGGACTGGTCCGCCAAGGCCGCCGCCGAGCCCGGCGGTTCCGCGGTCGCCAACCAGCCGACCTTCGTCTGGATGGACCGGATCGCCGCGATCAGCGGCTCCTCCGCCGCCAAGGGCCTGCGCGCCCACCTGGACACCGCCCTCGCCCAGGGCGCCAACCTGGTGCAGATCGTCATCTACGACCTGCCCGGCCGCGACTGCTCCGCCCTCGCCTCCAACGGCGAGCTCGGCGCCACCGAGATCGGCCGCTACAAGACCGAGTACATCGACCCGATCGCCGCGATCATGTCGGACTCCAAGTACGCGGGCCTGCGGATCGTCAACGTCATCGAGCCCGACTCGCTGCCGAACCTGGTCACCAACGCCGGCGGCACCGCCGGTTCGACCGACGCCTGCGCCACCATGAAGGCGAACGGCAACTACGAGGCCGGCGTCGGTTACGCCCTGCACACCCTGGGCGCCATCCCGAACGTCTACAACTACATCGACGCCGCGCACCACGGCTGGCTCGGCTGGGACTCCAACATGGGCCCCGCCGCCACCGAGTTCAAGAAGGCCGCCACCACCGGCGGCGCCACCGTCAACGACGTGGCCGGCTTCATCGTCAACACCGCCAACTACAGCGCGCTGACCGAGCCGTACTTCAAGGTCACCGACTCGGTGAACGGCACCACCGTGCGCCAGTCCAAGTGGGTCGACTGGAACTACTACGTCGACGAGCTGTCCTTCGCCCAGGCGCTGCGCACCAAGCTGATCGGCGAGGGCTTCAACAGCAGCATCGGCATGCTGATCGACACCTCCCGCAACGGCTGGGGCGGCACCGCCCGTCCGGCCGGCTCCGGCCCGCTGACCTCCGTCGACGACTACGTCAACGGCAGCCGCGTCGACCGCCGCATCCACGCCGGCAACTGGTGCAACCAGAGCGGTGCCGGCCTCGGCGAGCGCCCGACCACCGCGCCCGCCACGGGCATCGACGCCTACGTGTGGGCCAAGCCCCCGGGTGAGTCCGACGGCGCGAGCCAGGTGATCCCGAACGACGAGGGCAAGGGCTTCGACCGGATGTGCGACCCGACCTACACGGGCAACGGTCGCAACGGCAACAGCATGACGGGCGCGCTGGCGAACTCGCCGCTCGCCGGTGCCTGGTTCTCCGCGCAGTTCCAGCAGCTGCTGGCCAACGCCTACCCGCCGGTCGGCGGCACCACCACCGACACCCAGGCGCCGACCGCCCCGACCGGTCTGACCTCGTCGGCGAAGACCTCCAGCAGCGTCTCGCTGTCCTGGACGGCCTCCACCGACAACGTGGGCGTCACCGGCTACGACGTGTACCGGGGCAGCACGCTGGTCGGCTCGTCCGCGACCACCTCGTTCACCGACACCGGTCTGACCGCCTCCACGGCGTACAGCTACACGGTCAAGGCGAAGGACGCGGCCGGCAACGTCTCGGCGGCCTCCACGGCGCTCTCCGTCACCACCTCGGCCGGCGGCACCACCGACACCCAGGCGCCGACCGCCCCGACCGGTCTGACCTCGTCGGCGAAGACCTCCAGCAGCGTCTCGCTGTCCTGGACGGCCTCCACCGACAACGTGGGCGTCACCGGCTACGACGTGTACCGGGGCAGCACGCTGGTCGGCTCGTCCGCGACCACCTCGTTCACCGACACCGGTCTGACCGCCTCCACGGCGTACAGCTACACGGTCAAGGCGAAGGACGCGGCCGGCAACGTCTCGGCGGCCTCCACGGCGCTCTCCGTCACCACCTCCGGCACCAGCAACGGTTCCGGCTGCACCGCCACCTACAAGGTGAGCAGCGACTGGGGCGCCGGCTTCAACGCCGACGTCACCGTCACCAACAACGGCACCACGGCGATCAACGGCTGGAAGGTCACCTGGACCTACGGCGGCCAGCAGAAGATCTCCAACCTCTGGAACGGCAGCTACACCCAGACCGGCCAGGCGGTGACCGTCACCAACGCGGCGTACAACGGCGCGATCGGGGCAGGCGGCTCGGCGAGCTTCGGCTTCGGGGCCACCAACTCGGGCGGCAGCAACGCCGTCCCGACGCTGACCTGCACGGCGCTGTGACCCGCACCGCGACCTGATCGCGGACCCCGGGCGGCCGATCCCACGGCGGTGGGATCGGCCCCCCTCCCGCATGCGGGGGCAACCCCTCAGGACAACGGAAACCCCTCAGGGGCGCGTGGGGGCACCCGACGGGTCACCCCTGCTCAGGATGCCTGGCAGCGAGTTCGAAGGCGGAGTTGACCAGGGCCACGTGGCTGAACGCCTGTGGCATGTTGCCGAGTTGGCGTCCGGAGTGCGGGTCCCACTCCTCGGCCAGCAGTCCGACGTCGTTGCCGAGCGAGACCAGCCGGACGAACAGGTCGCGGGCCTCGCCGGTCCGCCCGATCGCGCCGAGGGCGTCCGCGAGCCAGAACGAGCAGGCCAGGAAGGCGCCTTCGTTGCCGGGGAGGCCGTCCGCGGGGGAGCCCACCGAGTAGCGCCGGATCAGCCCGCCGTGGTCCAGCCCGGTGCGGACGGCGTCCACCGTGCGCACCACCCGCGGGTCGTCCGGCGGCAGGAAGCCGCTCTTCACGACGAAGAGCGTGGCGGCGTCCAGGTCCTGTCCGCCGTAGTCCTGGACGAACAGGCCGCGGCGGCGGTCCACGCCGTTCTCGCAGACGTCCGCGTGCACCGCGTCCCGCATCTCCCGCCAGCGGTCCACCGGGGCGGGCAGGCCGGTGAGTTCGGCCATCTTGAGGGCGCGGTCGGCGGCGACCCAGGCCATCACCTTGGAGTGCACGAAGTGCCGCCGGGCGCCGCGTACCTCCCACAGGCCCTCGTCGGGTTCCGTCCAGTGCTTCTCCAGGTAGGCCATGAGCGTCCGCAGCAGGCTCCAGACCTGGCGTTCCATCGGGATCCCGGCCTGCAGGGCGAGGTGCATGGTGTCCACCACCTCGCCGTAGACGTCGAGTTGGAGCTGGCGGACGGCGACGTTGCCGAACCGCACCGGCGTCGAGCCGTCGTAGCCGGGCAGCCAGTCGGCCTCGATCTCGGGCAGTCCGCGTTCGCCCGCGACGCCGTAGACGGCCTGCAGGTCGCCGGGGTCGCCGGCGATCGCCCGCAGCAGCCACTTGCGCCAGGCGGCCGCCTCCTCGCGGAAGCCGCCGCGCAGCAGCGCGGAGAGGGTGAGGCTGGAGTCGCGCAGCCAGCAGAAGCGGTAGTCCCAGTTGCGTTCGCCGCCGAGCACCTCGGGCAGTGAGGCGGTGGGGGCGGCGACGATCCCGCCGGTGGGCTCGTAGGCGAGTGCCTTGAGGGTGATCAGCGAGCGCAGCACGGCGCGGTGCCACTCGCCGTCGTAGTGGCAGTCGGACGCCCAGCGCTCCCAGCCGTCGAGGGTGCTGGCCAGGGCCTGCACGGAGTCGGCCCGGGGCGGGGCGTGCAGGTGGGAGGGCTGCCAGGTGAGCACGAAGGGCACCTGGTCGCCCGCGGAGACGGTGAAGTCGGAGGCGGTCGTGCCGTCCTCGCCGTAGGTGTGCACCCCGGTCGGCACCCGCAGCCAGGCGGAGTCCGGGCCGGCGACGGCGACCCGGTGGTGCTCGGTGCGGCGGACCCAGGGGTGGACCCGGCCGTAGTTGAACCGCAGCCGCAGCTCGCCGCGCATCGGGACGGTGCCGGAGACGCCCTCGACGATCCGCACCAGTTGGGGGGCGCGGTCGCGCTGCGGCATGAAGTCGATGATCCGGACGGTGCCGTCGGGGGTGGCCCAGAGGGACTCCAGGACGAGGCTGTCGCCGAGGTAGCGCCGCCGGGTGCACTCGCCGCCGGTGGCGGGTGCGATCCGCCACGCGCCGTGCCGGCGGTCGCCGAGCAGTCCGGCGAAGCAGCTGGGGGAGTCGAAGCGAGGCAGGCAGAGCCAGTCGACCGAACCGTCCTTGCCCACCAGGGCGGCGGTCTGGAGGTCACCGATGAGGGCGTAGTCCTCGATGCGTCCGGCCATCATGACCATTCTCCGCCGAAGGCGTCAGGAACCGCGCGGCGTAAGGAATCCGGGGCCGGCAGGGGTGGAGCCGGGAACTTCCGTTCCGCTTGCAAGGAAGATCAGATCATAGGAAAATCATGTCGAGTTGTTGGCTTTTTCCTGAACCGGAGGGGGTGCCGTCATGCGGCAACCGAACTGGGTGCCCGCCGGAACAGACCTCGAGAAGCCCAACGCGGCCCGCATGTACGACTACTACCTCGGCGGCTCGCACAACTTCGAGGCAGACCGGCAGATGGCCCGCAAGGCGGTGGAGCTCTGGCCGGAGCTCCCGCGGATCATGCGGGCCAACCGGGCGTTCCTGCGGCGGGCCGTCCAGTACCTCGCCGAGTCCGGCATCACCCGGTTCCTGGACATCGGCTCCGGGATCCCCACCTTCGGCCCGGTCCACGAGGCCGCCCGCCGGACGGCCCCCGACGCCCGTGTGGTGTACGTCGACAACGACCCGGTCGCCGTGGCGCACAGCCGCCTGCTGCTGGAGGACGACCCGCTCAGCAGCGTCGTCCAGGCCGACCTGCGCCACGTCGACGACCTGCTCGCCCGTCCCGAGGTGAGCGGCCTGCTCGCGGCGGGCGAGCCGGTCGCGGTGCTGCTCGTCGCGGTGCTGCACTTCGTGCCGGAGTCCGACGACCCGCACAAACTGGTCGCCGCGCTGCGCGACGCGCTGCCGCCCGGCAGCGCCCTGGTGCTCTCGCACGCCTCGCTGGAGGGCCGCCCCGACCAGGCCGGCTCCCACCAGGACCTGTACCGGAAGACCCCGACCCCGCTCACCATGCGCGGTCGGGAGGCCATCGAGGCCTTCTTCGACGGCTTCGAGCTGGTCGAGCCCGGGGTGGTCTACCTCCCCGAATGGCGTCCGGACGATCCGCAGGAGGTCGGCCCGCATCCGGAGCGGATGACGGGCGTGGCCGGCGTCGGACGACTCCCGTGAGCGGCGGGCTGCCGGTGGGGGCCGGCAGCACGGAGGGCCTGCGCAAGGAGTGGGCCCGGCTGCTCGGCGGCAACCACGGCGGAGCGGTCCACCCGCGGGTCGTCGACAGCCTGGTCGACCGCACCGCCGAGCTGCTCGACCGGGCCCGCCGTGCCCGGCCCTTCGACCCCGTGCCCGCCCGGCAGGCCGGCGCGCTGCTGGTCGACGCGCACTTCACCGATCCGGAGGTGCTGGCCCGGGCGGTCGAGATCCTGCACCGGCAGCCCGCCGCCGACGGCGTCGGCCCGATGCTCTCCGGCGCCTTCGCGGCCGGCTGGGCCGCGGCCCTGCGCGAGCGGACGCTGCGCGAGCAGGAGGCGATCCGGCTGGCCGCGGACACCGCCCGCCACGGCGTGGAGCGCGCCCTGCGCGAGTCCGAGGCCCGCTTCCGGGCGCTGTTCGAGAGCGCGGCGATCGGCATCGGCATCGGGGACGTCGAGGGCAACATCCTGGCCGTGAACAAGGCCATCGGGGAGATCTTCGGGGTCGGCACGGAGGACATGGCGGGCCGCCGGGTCGGCGACCTCGTCCACCCCGAGGACACCCCGGGCGTGTGGGAGGCGTACGGCGACCTCATCAGCGGCAAGCGCGAGTACTTCCAGGTCGACAAGCCGTACTACCGGCGCGACGGCGAGGTGGTCTGGACGCACCTGACCGTCTCGCTGATCCGCGACGCGGACGGCGTGCCCAAGTACCAGGTCGCCATGCTGGAGGACATCACCGACCGTTACCGCCTGCAGGAGCGGCTGCGCCACCAGGCCACCCACGACCCGCTCACCGGCCTGCCCAACCGGGCCGCCTTCTTCGAGCGGCTGGAGCGGCTCTTCGAGGAGCCGGAGCCGGGCGCCCGGTTCGGTCTGTGCTACGTCGACCTCGACGGCTTCAAGGTGGTCAACGACAGCCTCGGCCACGACATGGGCGACCAGCTGCTGACGGCGGTCGCCAGCCGGCTGGACGCCGCGCTCACCCCGCTCGGCCACATGGTGGCCCGGCTCGGCGGCGACGAGTTCGTGGTGCTGCTGGAGAACTGCCGGGGCGAGCAGGAGGCGGTGGCCGCGGCCAAGACGGTGCTCGCCGCGCTGGCCAAGCCGGTGATCGTCGGCGACCACAAGCTCGCCGTCGGCGCCAGCGTCGGCGTCCTCGAACGCCGGGTCGCCACCACCACCCCGGGCGCCGCGGTACGGGCCGCGGACCTGACGCTCTATCGGGCCAAGGAGGCCGGCCGCGGCCGCTGGACGCTCTTCGACCCCAAGGAGAACGCCCGCGCGGTCAGCCGGTACGCGGTGTCCGTGCGGATGCCGTCCGCGCTGGACCGCGGAGAGTTCTTCATCGACTACCAGCCACTGGTCAACCTCGCCGACGGGTCGCTCGCCGCGGTGGAGGCGCTGGTGCGGTGGCGTCACCCGCAGCTCGGCGTGCTCGGGCCCGAGGAGTTCGTCGGCACCGCCGAGGAGACCGGTCTGATCATGCCGCTCGGGCGGTGGGTGCTGGAGCAGGCCTGCGGCCAGGCGGCCGACTGGGTGCGCCGGTTCGGCGACCGGGCGCCGCAGTTGAACGTCAACCTGGCGGTCCGTCAGGCCCGCAACGCCGGGCTGGTCGCCGACCTCGACCGTATCCTGCGCGCGAGCGGTCTGCAGCCCGGCAAGCTGCAGCTGGAGATCACCGAGTCCACCGTGGTCGGCCCCGAGGACGAGGCGCTCAAGTCGCTGCACGGCCTGGTCGACCTCGGCGTCTCGCTGGCCGTGGACGATTTCGGCACCGGCTGGTCGAACCTCGCCTACCTGCGCGACCTGCCGGTCTCCGGGCTGAAGATCGCCGGCTCCTTCGTCGGAGACCTGCACGACCCGGCCAAGGACACCCACCTCGGCTGGCGGATCGTCAGCGGACTCGTCTCGCTCGCGCACACCCTCGGGCTGACCGTCACCGCCGAGGGCGTGGAGAACCGCGCCGACGCCGAGCGGTTGCGGCTGATGGGCTGCGACTGGGCGCAGGGGTGGCACTTCGGCCGTCCCGTCCGCCCCGGCGAGATCGCCCGCCGGATCGCCGAGGCCAACCTGTCGGAGACGGTCGACCTCGCCGAGTGAGGGGCCGTCGACCGCCCGTCGAAAAATCGGGCAATTCAGATAAACCGCCCCAAAGTCCTTGACTCGGCGTGACCGCCGTGAGGATGATGGCTCCAACCGGTACCGCTACGGCGGGACGCCAGGTACCGGCCGTCACCGTCGGCGCCGCGTGCGCCCGAGACGACCGACGCATTCCGAGGGCAGGGCCCGGGGGGCTCACCGAGGCCGCGGGGGACGCAGCCCGAGCGTCGTTGATCCGTCTCCACCCCGTTTCCGCGGGCACCCCTGTGCCCTGCCGCCTCCCGAGAGGCCGCTCGCGATGAGCACCACTGCGTCTTCCGACCCGCACCAGCCGTACCCGATGCACAACGGCCGGCCCATGCGCCGAGCCACCGACAGGGCGGAGGGCGCACCGCAGCCCATGCGCCGGGCCGGGGACCTCGCCCCCCGGCACACCGTCAGCCTGGTCGTGCCGGCCCACAACGAGGCCCGCAACATCCCCTGGGTGTTCGAGCAGATCCCCCGCTGCGTGGACGAGGTCATCCTGGTCGACGGCTCCTCCAGCGACGCCACCCTCGCCATGGCGCGGCACTGCCTGCCGACCGTGCGCAACGTCCAGCAGACGGGCCCGGGCAAGGGGAACGCCCTGCGCACCGGATTCGCCGCCGCCACCGGCGAGTACATCGTCATGATGGACGCCGACGGCTCGATGTGGCCCGGCGAGATCCCGCACTACCTGCACTTCCTCGACAACGGGTACGACTTCGTCAAGGGCTCGCGCTGCATCGCCGGCGGCGGATCGCTCGACCTCACCCGCATCCGCGCCCTCGGCAACCGCGCCCTGATCGCCGTGGTCAACCGGCTGTACCACACGGTGCTGACCGACCTCTGCTACGGCTACTGCGCGTTCAACCGCAGCTTCCTCGACGAACTCCGGCTGCGCTCGTCCGGCTTCGAGATCGAGGCCGAGATGATCGCGCACGCCCTCCGCTCGGGTCTCCGCATCGCCGAGGTCCCGAGCCTCGAACTTCCCCGCCGCAGCGGTCGCTCGCACCTCCACGCCGTCTCCGACGGCCGACGGGTGCTGCGGACGCTGATCGCCGAGCGTCCCGGAGCCAGGTCCGCGGCGCCCGTTGCCGTGGGGGAGCGATGATGAATGGCTACGACCGGCGCACCCCGGCAGCCTGCCCGCGCCCAGCCGCGCGAGAATCGCTCTACACCCCCGTCCGGGTGGTCGAGCTGGACCTGGACGAGCCCGGGCGGCTGCATTCGCCCGGCGGTCTCGGCCCCGTCGACCCGGAGGGCCGCGTGTTGGCGTTGGTGCGGCTGCACGGACACCCGCTGGGGTTGGTCGAGGCCACAGGCACGGCAGGCGATCCCGCCACGCTGCGCCGGGCGCTGGTCGAAGCCGCTCACCGGGAACTTCGCGTTCCCTCCCTGTCCACCGCGACACCCGCGGCGCGTCCCCGCCGGACCGGGCCGCCGCGGGTGCCCGCGGACTCGCCGACCGTCACCGTGGTGGTCTGCACCCGCAACCGGCCCCAGTCGCTCCGCAGCTGCCTCGACTCGCTGCTGCGCACCGACTACCCGTACGTCGAGGTGGTCGTGGTCGACAACGCGCCGGTCGGGACCGCCACCCGCGACCTGATCGAGGCGCTCTACTCCGACCAGGTCCGGTACGTCTGCGAACCGCTCCCCGGCCTCGCCCGGGCCAGGAACGCCGGGCTCGCCGCCGCCCGCGGCGACGTCTGCGCCTTCGCCGACGACGACCTCGTGATCGACCGGGGCTGGGTCGCCGCGCTCGCCGAACCCTTCCGGGCCGACGACCGGATCGGCTGTGTCACCGGCCTGGTGCTGCCCGCCGAACTCGACACCGCCGCCCAGGCCGTCCTGGAGCGCTACGGCGGGTACTCCCGCGGCTTCGCCGCCCGCAGCTGGTCGCTGCGCGAGAAGGACGCCGACCCGCTGCAGCGGTTCTCCGTCGGCCGGTTCGGCTCCGGCGCCAACATGGCCTTCCGCACCGACCTGCTGCGCGCCGTCGGCGGCTTCGACCCGGCCACCGGCGCCGGCACCCCCGCCCGCGGCGGCGAGGAACTGTACGCCTTCTTCTCCGTCTACAACGGCGGACACGACATCGCGTACCAGCCGGAGGCCATCGTCTGGCACCGCCACCCGCGCACCGACGAGGCGCTGGCCCGGCAGATCTTCAACTTCGGCGTCGGCTTCGGGGCTTACCTGACCGCCGCCGTCGCCCACCGGCCCGACGTGCTCGCCGACCTGATCCGCCGCCTGCCGCAGGGCCTGTGGCGCTGGCAGGCCGTCCACCGCCGGCGCGCCGCCGAGGGCTGCGGGCCCGAGCCGGTGGCGGGCCTCGGCCGCCGGGAGTTCCGGGGCCTGCTGTACGGCCCGTTCTCCTACCTCTACACCGTCTGGCACCAGCGCGGCGCCCGAACCGGAGAGTGATCACCATGACCGCCGCCACCGCGCTGCCCGACCCGCCGGCCGCGATCGTCGACCTCGACCTCGCCCACCCCCAGGAACTGCGGGTCCCCGGCGGTGCCGCCGCCCCGCCGCCGACCGGCGGCCCCGTCCTCGCCCTGGTCAGACGGCACGGCCGCCCGCTCGGCCTGGTGACCACCACCGCGTCCCGGGGCGACACCTCCGGGCTGCGGGCCGCGCTGCTCGCCGCCGGCACCGCGCTCGGCGCCACCCCGGCCGCCCCGCCGCCCGCGGCCGCCCCGCCGCCCACCCTCAGCGTGATCATCTGCACCCGCGACCGCACCGAACTGCTGCCGCGCTGCCTTGACGCGCTGCTGCGGGCCGCACCCGCCGACGCCGAGCTGCTGCTGGTCGACAACGCGCCCACCGACCTGACCACCCACGACCTGGTCCGCGACCGCTACGGCGACCGGATCCGCTACCTGCGCGAACCGGTACCCGGGCTGGCGCGGGCCCGCAACACCGGCGTGGCCGCCGCCACCGGAGAGGTGTGCGCCTTCACCGACGACGACGCCCTGCCCGACCCCGGCTGGCTGCACGCCATGCTGGCGACCTTCCGCAGCGACCCCAGGATCGGCTGCGTCACCGGCCTGGTGCTGCCCGCCGAGCTGGACACCCCGTCCCAGGCGGCCTTCGAGCGCCACTGCGGCTTCTCCCGCGGCTTTGCCCCGCGCACCTGGTCGCTCGCCGACCAGGGCGGCGACCCGCCCGTCCCCTACACGGTCAGCCGCTTCGGCACCGGCGCCAACATGGCCTTCCGGACGGAGGCCCTGCGGGCCATCGGCGGCTTCGACCGGGCCACCGGCGCCGGCACCCCGACCCGCGGCGGCGAGGACCTGCTCGCCTTCCTGCGGGTGCTCACCACCGGACGCCTGGTCGCCTACGCGCCCGACGCACTGGTCTGGCACCGCCACCGCCGCACCCCGGCCGCGCTGCGCTCCCAGGTGTACGGCTTCGGCGTCGGCTACGGCGCCTACCTGGCCGCCGCCGTCGTCCAGCGCCCCGCGCTGCTCGCCGACCTCCTCCGCGGCCTGCCCAAGGCCCTGCCGATGGCCCCCGGCCGCCGCCGCACCAGCGCCTCGTCCCCGCGCGAACTCGTCCGACTGCACCGCCGCGGGCTGCTGGTCGGGCCGCTCAGCTACCTCTACAGCCGCGGGCGCCAGCGCACCCTGCCCGCCGGGATCCGGCCGTGATCACCGACTTCGTCTCCCGCCGCACCACGGCCGGCCGCCCGTGCTCGTGCCCGCTGCCGCTGCCCTGCGAGTGCTCGTACGCCGCGCTGCTGCGCGCCCGCGTCCGGGCCGTCACCCGCCGGACGGCCGGCGAGCCGCTGCTGCGCAACGGGCACATCCTGGCCGCCAGCGCAGTGCTCTCGGCAGCGCTGGGCTCGCTGTTCTGGATCTTCGCGACCCGCTGGTACAGCGCGGAGACCGTCGGCACCAGCTACGCGGCGCTGTCGGTGGCCGCCCTGATGTCCGGCGTCGGCCGGTTCAACCTCGGCGACGTCCTCGTCCGGTTCGTCCCCCGGGCCGGCCGGCACACCCGGCGGCTGGTACTGCGCTGCTACGCCATCAGCGGCGGGCTCAGCGCCCTCGCCGCCTGCGGCTTCCTGCTGCTGATCCCGGTCGTCGCCCCCAGCCTGGACTTCCTGCGCTCGCCGCTGCTCGCCGTCGCCTTCGTCGTCGCCACCGCCGGCTACTCGATCTTCGACCTGCAGGACGGCGCGCTCACCGGACTGCGCCGCACCGGCTGGGTGCTCGGCGAGAACATGCTCTTCGCCGCCGCCAAGGCCGCCGCCCTCGCCGTCTGCGCGGCCCTCGCCGTCGGCACCGGCATCCTCACCTCCTGGGCCGTCGCCCTGCTGCTGTCGATCGTCGTCACCAACTCCGTGCTGTTCCGCCGGGCCATCCCCGCGCACCAGCGCGCCGACCGGACCGGCGCACCCATGCCGCGCCGACTGATGCGCTACGCCACCGCCGACTACCTCGGCAAGCTCGCCAGCATCACCACCTACGCCGTGCTGCCGCTGATCGTGCTCGCCCAGCTCGGCGCCGCCCAGAACGCCTACTACTCGCTCGCCTGGATCATCGCCGACACCTTCGACATCGCGGTCTTCAGCATGGGCGCCTCCCTCGTCGTCGAGGGCGCCCACCGGCCCGACCGGCTGCCCGAGCTCGCCCGGCGGATGCTCCGCCATGCCGGCCTGCTGGTCGCCGCCGCCACCGCCGTCGTGGTCGCCGCCGCGCCCTGGATCCTCGGCCTCTTCGGCCCCGACTACGCCGCGCACGGCACCCCGGTGCTCCGGCTGATGGCGATCGCCTCGCTGCCGACCGTCCTGATCACCGTCGCCATCGACGTCGCCCGGGTCCGCCGCAACCTGCGGCGACTGATCGGCCTCCAGGTCGCCCACTGCGTCCTGGTCATCGGCCTCACCGCCGTACTGCTCCCGGTGTACGGACTCACCGGGGTCGGCCTCGCCTGGCTGCTCGCCTGCTGCGCCGTCGCCGTGCCGTTGCTGCTGACAATGCCACGCTGGATGAAGGCGCCCGAAAGGAGGACGGCATGACCACCGCCCCGCCCGACGCGCGGACCACCCTGTCCGTCGTCATCTGCGCCTACACCCTGGACCGCTGGGACGACCTGTGCGCCGCCGTGGACTCCGTCCGCGGTCAGCGCCGGCCGCCCGAGGAACTCGTCCTGGTCGTCGACCACTGCCCCGAGCTCGCCCGCCGGGCCGGGCACCGTTGGCCGGACGTCCGGGTCCTCCCCAACGAGCAGCGCCGCGGCCTGTCCGGCGCACGGAACACCGGGGTCCGTGCGGTCCGCGGCGACGTGGTCGCCTTCCTGGACGACGACGCGGTGGCCGCACCCGACTGGGCCGACCGCCTGCTCGCCGGCTACCGCGACCCCGCGGTGCTCGGCGTCGGCGGGTTCGTCCGGCCGCGCTGGGAGACCGGCCGGCCCGCGTGGTTCCCCGGCGAGTTCGACTGGGTGGTCGGCTGCTCCTACCGCGGCCTGCCCGACCGGCCCGCGGCGATCCGCAACTTCACCGGCGCCAACATGTCCTTCCGGCGTGCCGAGGCCGTCTCCGCCGGCGGCTTCCGGCTCGACCTCGGCAGGGTCGGCACCCGCCCGGTCGGCTGTGAGGAGACCGAGTTCTGCCTCCGGCTGGCCGCCCGCCACCCGCAGGCGCAGCTGCGCTACGACCCGGCCGCCGTCGTCCACCACCACGTCCCGCCGGGCCGGGCCACCTGGGCGTACTTCCGGGCCCGCTGCTACGCCGAGGGCCGCTCCAAGGCCGTCGTCGCCCGGCACAGCGGACCGCACCCCGCCCTGGCCTCCGAGCGCCGGTACCTCCGGCACACCCTGCCGGCGGCCGTGCTGCGCCACCTGCGCCGGGCCGACCTGCGCTCCGCGGGCGCGCTCTGCGCCGGGGCCGGGATCACCGTGCTGGGCTACACCGTGGGCCGCGCAGCCCTCCTGCTGCCCCGGCCGTCCGTGCCGACCCTCCGGCCGGCGAGGAGCCCGCGATGAGAGCCGTCCCCGTCTTCCTGTACCACTCCGTCTCGGAGGACCCGCCGGACTGGATCGCGCCCTACACCGTCTCCCCGAAGACCTTCCGCGAGCAGCTCGACCGGATCGCCGACGCCGGCCTGACGGTCGTCCCGCTGCGCCGGCTGGTCGCCGCGCTGCACGGCGGGCCCGCGCTGCCGGCCAACGCCGCGGTGCTCACCTTCGACGACGGCTTCGCCGACTTCTACTGGACGGTCGCCCCGATCCTCACCGAGCGCGGCCTGCCCGCCACCCTCTACGTCACGGTCGGCGCGATCCACCCGCCCGGCGGGGAGCCCACCGGCAGCCTGCTGCCCGACTCGCGGATGCTCAACTGGCGCCAGGTCGGCACCCTCGACGCGGTCGGCGTGGAGATCGGCGGCCACTCCCAGACGCACGCCCAGCTCGACACGGTCTACGGCCAGCGCCGCACCGACGAGATCGTCGGCAGCAAGAAGCGGCTGGAGGACGCCATCGGCCACCCCGCGACCGCCTTCGCCTACCCGCACGGCTACTCCAGCCCCGCCGTCCGCCGCCAGGTCCGCGCGGCGGGCTGGACCTCGGCGACCGCCGTGGAGAACAAGTTCAGCTCGGCGACCGACGACCCGATGCGGATCTGCCGGCTGATGGTCCGCAGCGACACCCCGGACAGCGTCTTCGACGACTGGACGGCCGGCCGCGGCAGCCGCGTCGGCCCGATCCGGGAGAGCCTCTACACCCGTGGCTGGCGGTCCTACCGCCGGTTCACCCGGTTCGTCGGCGCCCCGGTGGGCGGGCCGCCCAAGGACTGACCCCACGCACGAGCCGCCACACCTTGTGACACGACAACAGCCCGGAGAGGGCCCGACGATGGTCGACCAGCAGATCGCAGACACGGCCGGTCCGCCGGTGCCGCGGCGCCCGCCCGCGGCGCTGCTGGACCGGGTGCTCGGCGGACGCAGCCCGGCCGGCCGGTTCGCCGCGGGCGCGCTGCCGGTGGCGGTCGCGCTGTGGGTGCTGGCACTGCGCGGCGCCCGCCTCGACCGGATGGGCGACCTCGGCCTGCTCCAGGCCCTGCCGATGACCTACTGGGCCGGCTTCGCCGTGCTGCTCGCCGGCTTCGTCGCCGTGCTCTACCAGCCGCGCGTCCCGCAGGGCTGGGCCGCCGCGTACGTCGTCGCGCTGATCACGATGATCCACGCCACCCCGAGCGTGCTCTACCCCACGCTGCGCTACGCGTGGGCGTGGAAGCACATCGCGGTGGTCGACGCCATGCTCCGGCACAACGGCACCGTCCCGAACGCCGGCGGACTGGAGCTCTACAACGAGTGGCCCGGCTTCTTCCAGCTCAACGTGCTGTTCCTGCGCGCCACCGGGCTGCACTCCGCGCTCGGCTACGCCTCCTGGTACCCGCTGCTGGCCAACCTGATGCTGCTCGGCCCGCTGCTGCTGCTCTACCGCGCGCTCACCGACAACCGCCGGCTGGTCTGGGGCGGGGTCTGGCTCTTCTACTCCGTCTCCTGGGTCGGCCAGGACTACTTCTCGCCGCAGGCGTTCGCCTTCCTGCTGTTCGTGCTGCTGCTCGCGCTGGTGATCGGCCGGCTCGCGGCCGCCCGGCGCGCCGCCGCGGCCGCCGCCGAGGGGCCGCCGACGGCCACCGCGCTCACCGCCAGGACACCCTGGCTCGGCTGGTACGCCATGACGGTGGTGGTCCTCGCCGGCATCGTGATCTCGCACCCGCTGACCCCGATCATGACGATCAGCGTCCTCGCCATGCTCAGCCTGCCGCGCCGCAACCGGCGGACCGTCCTGCCGGTACTGGGCGCCGCCGTCGCGATGACCTTCGCCTGGGACTACACGGTCGCCCACAGCTACCTGGCGCAGAACGCCAACCAGCTGATCGCCGGCCTCAGCGCCACCAACAGCAACGTCCGCCCACCGGGCCAGCTGAGGTTCGGCACCATCGCGCCCGGCCAGGCGATGGTCGCCCGGCTCTCCCTCGGCATGTGCGCGGTGCTCGGCCTGCTCGCCGTCGTCGCGCTGGTCTCGCAGCGCTGGGTCCGCCGCACCGGCCTGATCGCCGTGCTGTTCGGCCCGCTGCCGCTGCTGCTGGGCAACAGCTACGGCGGCGAGATGATCCTGCGCGCCTACCTGTTCGTCCTCCCGGCGACGGCCTTCCTGGCCGGCACGGTCGTGCTGCGCAGCGGCCGGAGGCCCGTCCTGCACCGCGCCCTCGCCGCCGCCGCGGCGGGCGCGCTCGCCCTCGGCATGTTCGGCAACTACTACAGCAAGGAGGCGATGAACTACTTCAGCCCGCAGGAGGTCGCGGCCCTGAAGCAGGTCACCGCGGACGCCCCGTCGGGCACGCGCATCGTCTCCGTCACCGGCGACCTCCCCGGTGGCGAGTTCAACTACGACGACCGCACCCGGGTGATCCTCAGCCAGCTGTCGGCGGAGGAACAGCGCATCATGCTCGCCGACCCGTTGCCGCTGCTGCGCCGCGAGCTGACCGTCCCGGTGGTGCCCGGGCCGTCGTTCCTGGTGCTCACCCGCGCCCAGGCCGAGGCCCTCCGGCTGACCGGGGCGCTGCCCGAGGACACCGTCCGGCGGCTGGCCGGACTCGCGGCCGGATCACCGGAGTTCCGCGCCGTCTACACCAGCCCCGACGCGGTGGTCTACCAGTACACCGCGCCGTCCGCCGGCGTCGTCGGCGAGGTCGCGCCGCCGTGGGGCACCGGCGGCAGCACCGACCAGCAGAATCCCACCGGGAGGCAGCCGTGAACAGCTTCGCCGGTCCGGCGGTGCGGTGCGTGCTCGCCGGCCTCGCCTGGGCCGGGGCCGCGGCCACCGTGCTGCCCGCGGGCCGCGTCCGCACCGTCCTCGCCGCCGTCGCCGTGCTGGCCGTCCCGGGCACCGCCCTGGTGCTGCGGTGCCGCTGGCCCGCGCGCTCCCGGTACGCGCCGACGGCGGCCGTGGTGCCCGCCGTCGCCTGCAGCGCCGTCCTCTCCGCGGTCGCCGCCGCCCCGCTGCTGCTCACCCACACCTTCACGGCCCGCCGGGTCCTGGTGGAGCTGGCCGTCCTCACCACCCTGCTGGTGCTGCCCTACCCGCGGCGGCGGCTGCCGCCGCCCGACCCGGCCACCCGCTCCACCCGCGAGGGGCCGCCCCCGCCGCCCGGCCGGTACGACCGCTCGGCGCTGCGGGCCGGTGCGCTGGTCGCGGCCTGCGTCCTGGCCGGTGCCACCGCCTGCGGCGACCCGACCGCCGACGGCTCCCCGGCCTCGCGGACACAGGCCGCCGTGCCGGGCGCGCAGCGGGCGACCGACCCGCCGACCCCGCCGGGGCCCTGGCACCGGGTCTTCCTCGACGACTTCACCGGCTCCCGGCTGAACACCGCGGACTGGGCCACCTGCTACGACTGGAACGACGGCGGCTGCACCAACGCCGGCAACCACGAGCTCCAGTGGTACCTGCCCGGCCAGGTGTCCGTAGGCAACGGGGACCTCGCCCTCACCGCCGACCGCCGGACCACCCACGGCACCGACGGCAAGACCTACCCGTGGACCTCCGGCATGGTCAGCACCGGCCGCGACCACTGGGACGGCGCACCGCGGCACACCTTCACCTACGGCTGGTTCGCCGCCGCCGTCAAGGTGCCGGTCGCGGCCGAGGGCATGTTCCCGGCGTTCTGGCTGATCCCCGCCGACGCCCGCGGCACCCCGCCCGAGATCGACATCGCCGAGTTCATCAACAGCGCCTCGCACGTCGACTCCAACCTGCACTGGCGGGCCCCCGACGGCAGCGACACCCACATCGGCAACCGCTACGGCCCGGCCGACTTCTCGGGCGGCTACCACGTCTTCGCGGTCGACTGGCAGCCCGACTCGGTCACCTGGTACGTCGACGGCGTCCAGCGCTTCAAGGTCACCGAACCGGCCGCGATCCCGCACGTGGCCATGGAACTGGTGATCAACCTGGCGGTCGGCTTCCAGACCGCGCCGCCGCCCGGCACCGACTCCGCCCGGCTGGACGTCGGCTGGGTCGCCGTCTGGCAGCGCTGACCCGCCCGAGGAGGTGGACCCGATGCAGGCCGAGGGCCCTGAACTGGACCGCGGAGTACCCGTGCTGATGGTGAAGGTCGGCCACTACCCGGACGCCTACGGCGCCTACGGCGCCGCCCGGTCGCTCGGCCGGGCCGGCGTGCCGGTGTACGCCATGGTGGAGGACGCGCTGACCCCGACCGCGCTCTCCCGCTACGTGCGGCGGGCCTTCGTCCGGCCCACCAGCGCGGGGGAGCCGCCCGAGGCACTGGTGGCCGCCCTGCTGGCCGCCGGGAGGGCGATCGGCCGCCCCACCGTCGCGGTGCCCACCGACGACGAGGCCGCCGTGCTGCTCGCCGAGCACCGCTCCGAACTGGCCGGGCGGTTCCTGCTGCCACCGGTACCGGCGGACCTGCCGCGCAGGCTCGCCGACAAGGGCGGCCTGCACGAGCTCTGCCGCACGAACGGCGTGGCCACCCCGCGCGCCGCGACCCCGGCCGACCGGTCCGAACTCCTCGCCACGGCGCGGGAGTGGGGCTACCCGGTCGTCCTGAAGAACCTCGCCCCCTTCACCCGACAGGTGCGCCCCGCCGTCAGCCACACCACGGTCGTGCCCGACGAGCCGGCCCTGCTGGCCGCCTGCCCCTCGGACGGCCCGCTCTCGGTGCTGCTCCAGGAGTACGTCCCGCAGTCCTGCGCCGAGGACTGGATCACCCACCTCTGCTGCGGGTCCGGCGGCAAGCCGCTGGTCGTCTTCACCGGCGTCAAGGACCGCTCGTGGCCGCCGGAGAGCGGTGTCACCACCCGCGGCCACACCCGGCCGAACCCCGAACTCGCGGCGCTGGCCACCGACTTCTGCGAGGCCATCGGCTACTGCGGCAGCGCCGACCTGGACTGGCGCCTCGACCGGCGGGACGGCCGCTACAAGCTGCTGGACTTCAACCCCCGCAACGGCGCCCAGTTCCGCCTCTTCGAGACGGTGGACGGGGTCGACGTCGTCCGCGCCCTGCACCTCTGGCTGACCGGCCGCCCCGTCCCGGCCGGGCCGCAGCGGCCGCGACGCTTCCGGGCGGGCCGGCTCGACACCCTCTCCGCGCTGGCCGGTGCCTGGCAGGACCGCTGCCGCCCCTGGGGCCTGTGGGCGGAGCCCCACACCGAGCACGCCTGGTTCGCCGCGGACGACCCGGCCCCGGCGGTGGCGGCGCTGCTCCGCTTCGGCGTTCCCGCGCCGTACCGGATGCTGAGGTCCAGGATCGGCGGGTGAGCGGGGGCCCGGCGCCGCGCGCCGGGCCCCCGCCCGCCGTTCGTCCTACGCGTCCCGGTTGCTGCGGGCGGCGACGTGCCGGCCGATCCGGTTGGCCGCGAAGTGCGTCCCGCAGACGAAGCGCATCACCGGCCCGAAGGTGTTCGCCGCGGCCAGCCCGGTGAAGTACAGGCCCGGCACGGACGACTCCAGACCCGGGCCGAGCCGCGGCGCGCCCGCGGCCGTGGTGCGGATCGCCCGGCGCAGCCCCTCGTCGAGGACGGCGAGCCGGGCCACGTCCGCCCGGTAGCCGGTGGCGGCCAGCACGTGGTCGGCCTCCAGCAGTTCGGTCGGGCCCTCCAGGCTCAGCCGGACGGTGCCGTCCACCGCCTCGGCCGCCGCCAGCGGATGCCCGGTGAGCACCGGGAAGAGACCGTCCACCCGCTCCTCCAGCCACCAGGCACCGGCCGGGCCGAGCACCCGGCGGACCCGGACGGCCCGCGCCTCGTCCGGCAGGAACCGGAACAGCCAGGGGATGTCGGCATACGCGCGCATGCCCCACCCCGGGCCGAGGTTGCTGGACGGCCGGGTCACCCGGGCGGTGAGCGGGCGGCTGGCCGGCAGGTCGGCGTCCGGCGGCTCGCCGAAGATCACCCGCGGGCCGCGGACCACCACGGTGGGGGAGGCCCCGGCCTCGTGCAGCAGGGCCGCGCTCTCCAGCGCCGACTGTCCGGCGCCCACCACGGCCACCCGCTGCCCGGCGAACTTCCGCAGGTCCGCGTGCTCGCTGGTGTGCGAGCACAGGCCCGTCCCGGCCAGTGCGGCGAGTTCGGGCGGCAGGTACGCGAAGGGCCGCAGACCGGTCGACACGACGACCGAACGGGCCGCCACCGACTCGCCGCCCTCCAGGGTCACCCGGAACCCGCCCGGTGCGCCCTCGACCCGCGCGACCTGCGTCCGTTCCAGCTCGGGCACCCGCTCCCGCTGGAACCACTCGCCGTACTCGACGAACTCGTCCAGCGGGATCGGGTAGGTGTCGCCGACCGTGCCGCGGCCGGCGCGGTGGCGGAAGTCGTTGAAGCCGTAACGGCCCGAGGGATCGGAGATGCAGGACGCCCGCGGTGTCGACTTCAGGAACATCCCCGCGGGCATGCCCTCGCGCCAGCCGGCCATCGGCTCGCCGAACGCCCGGAAGGACACGCCGGCGCCCCGCAGGTGCGCCGCTGTCGCCAGCCCGTACGGGCCGGCTCCGATCACGACGGCCTCGGGCTCGACCGTTCCCCGTCCCTGCATGAGTGGCCACCTCCGGTGTGGAACAACCCTCGTCCCAGCATGCGGCGGCCTCACCCGGTCGGCACCCCGGCAGGGTCAGAAACGCTGCGCCCGCGCGACCTTGGCGCTGGCTGCGTCGACCTTCTGGTCGCCGTGCGCGAGCACCGTGCGGCGCTCACCGGGGGCGACGTCCGAGGTGCCCACCACCACCGTCTCCACAGTGGCGCCGGAGGAGTCCACGAAGTCCACCTGGACGGCGTAGCTCGCCTTCTGAGAGGTCGAGTTGGTGATGGTGACGGTGGCCGCCGGGAAGCCGTCCGTGGCGGTGGTGGGCACCCCGGTCAGCACCACGTCGCCGATCGCGTTGCCGGTGCCGGCGACCCCGCTCAGGGCGGCGCTGGCGCTCTGCCGGGCCTTCGAGATCTGCGCGGAGACCGAGGACTCGAAAGCGGCCGCCCGGGACTCCACCGAGGCCGCCGCGGCCGAGGCGGAGGCGGCCCGGGCGAGCGCCTCCTCGGAGATCAGCGCCGCCGCGCTCGACGCGGCGGCCGAGGCGTCCTCGCCGGTCAGCTCCGAGGCCTCGGCGGCGGCCGAGGCGGCGTGCCGGGAGGCCTCCGCGGCGGCCGACACGACCGCCGGGCTGATCCCGCCCTTGGTCTTCTCCGAGCTGCACGCGGCCGCCGTTGCGGTCAGCGCGGCCGCCACGGCGAGGATCGCGCCGGCCCGGGCGGTCGGCCCGGTGAGGGGGCGCAGGCGGGAGTGCGGGGACATGGCGGCTCCTGGATCGCTCGGCCGGGGGTGCACAACTCCTCCAGCCTCCGCCGCGGCGCGGCCCGCCGCGCGCAGGGCTGCGCCGCCCGGGTGCGTCGTGGCCCCCGGCCGCGCAGGGGCGGGCCGGGGGCCACGACGGCCCGGGCAGGGTGTCAGTAGCGCAGCACCGCGGCGATCCGGTCGTGCGCGGTGAGGTCGTCGTCGGGGACGAAGACCACCTCGGCGCCCTTGTCCAGCGCGGTCTCCACGAGCTCGTCGACGATGTCCTCGCGGACGCCCTCCTCCCAGCCGCCGGGCCGGTCGCCGTCCGCCGGTGCGAGGTGGCCGTCGGCGAGCCGCATCGTCCGCTGGAAGTGCTCCTCGACGGCGACCATCTCGACGCGTCCCTCGCAGACGGCCTCCCAGACCTCGTCCAGGCCGGCGGCGAAGGCCTTGCGGCTGCGTGCGGAGTCCAGTGCGGTGCTCACCCGGTCCGACTCGTGCGAGGCGAACTGGGCCATCGCCGGGGCGAGTTCCTGCAGCAGGACGCGGTCGGGGCCGTCCGTGAGGCCGCCCTTGAGCACGGTCGCGACGGCCGCGCCCGCGGCGGTGCCGACCTCCTGCAGGGCGGACACCGCCTGCGGCAGGCCGATCAGGAACAGCGGCCGGCGGTCCGCGGCGAGGACGGCGCCGAGCGCGGTGTCCACCGAGCGCAGGAAGCGCCGGGTCTCCTCGTCGCTGAAGGTGCTGGGCTGGCCGCCGGTGCGCTCCTCGCGCTGGACGTCCCAGTCCACGCCCTCCGCCTCCATCGGGAAGCCGTCCGCCTCGTGCTCGTGCAGCGCGAGGCCCGCGCCGCCCCACAGGGTGGCCCGGTCGGCGGCGACCGCCATGACCCAGTACGGGCGTTCCTGGGCCTTCGCGGCGACCAGGTTGCGGGTCAGGAAGGTGTCGCTGAGCACGACCCGTTCGGGCACCTCGCGCGGCAGGCTCCACACCTGGTGCTCGTCGGTGGTCGCGTACACCACCAGCCCGTCCAGCGAGTGCCGCAGGTCCACCTCGGCGACCGCCCGTTCGAGCTGCTTGTGCAGGTCGATGCGGTTCTGCCGGGAGGCCTCCGGATCGGCGTCGATCCGCCGCTCGGCCTCGGCGAGGAGGTTCCTCAGCCGCACCGCGTCCTGCGCGTTGTCCGGCTCGCGGCGGTGCGTCGGCATGGTCAGCGAGACGGCCGGGTACGGCCGGGGGCTGCGCAGTTCGCGCAGGGTGTCGGAGGTGAGGGAGTCGGTTTCCACGGGCGCTCTCCCGGGGTCGGTCCGCGCCGGGCGGGGCCCGGCGGGGCCGCGGGGCGGGGTGGAGCGACGGATGGCGCGGCCCACCGACCGACGCTTCCACGCGCTCCCCGGCGCCGCGCGCGCCCTGCGCCGATCGGGTGAACCCCGGTCAGGCGCCCAGCGACAGGAACTCGATGCCGTGGCCGAGGGTGCGCGCGGTGCCGTCCGCCTTGGTGCGCAGGTAGCGGACGTTGCTCTCGGACAGGTGGACGCCGGTCGGCACCTGCTCGGCCACCGTGATGCCGAGCCGGGACAGCTGGCCGGCCTTGTCGGGGTTGTTGCTCAGCAGCCGGATGCCGCGCGCGCCGAGCGTGGCGAGCATCTGGGCGGCGGCGGTGTAGTCGCGGCCGTCCTCGGGCAGTCCGAGCGCGGTGTTCGCCTCGTAGGTGTCCAGCCCGGCGTCCTGCAGCGCGTAGGCGTCGAGCTTGTTGTAGAGGCCGATGCCGCGGCCCTCCTGGCGGAGGTACAGCAGGTAGCCGCCGGCCTCGGCGATCCGCTCCGCGGACTCGCGCAGCTGCGGGCCGCAGTCGCAGCGGGCGGAGCCGAAGACGTCGCCGGTGAGGCACTCGGAGTGCAGCCGCACCAGCGGGGTCTCGCCGACCTCGCCGAGGGCGAGCGCGAGGTGCTCGGCGCCGTCCGCCAGGCCGTGGAAGGTGAAGACCTCGGCCTCGACCCGGAAGCCGTCCGGGAAGGCCAGCGGGATGCGCACCCGGGAACGCACGGTGGCGGGGCCGGGCAGCGGCGTCCGGGCGGTGTCGGTCTGCGGCATGGCCGGGCCTCCGAGGTGGTGTGGTTCAGATGTGGTTCAAATTCGAACCGGTCGGTCAGGGTCAGACCGTACCTCGTGGTTCCAATTTGAACAACTGCCGTTGCGTCACGCACAACACCTCCCGTTCGGCCCACCATCCCCGGCCGTCCCGGCCTTCCGCCCAGCAAGCTGGGCGGAAGGAAGTCGCCGACCCCGAGGGAGCAGCATGTCCAAGGCGTTCGGATACCGGGCGTTCGGAGGCCCGGAGCACCAGGAGTTCCTGGACCGCCCCGTGCCCGTCCCCGGGCCGGACCGGCTGCAGATCGCCGTCCGCGCTGCCGGGGTCAACCCGATCGACTGGAAGATCCGCAACGGCTGGCTCGGCACCGACCGACCCCTGCCCGCCGTCCTCGGCGCCGAGGCCGCCGGTGTGGTCGAGGCCGTCGGGCCGGGCGTCGAGGGCTTCGCCGTCGGCGACGAGGTCTTCGGCGTCACGGTGGCCGGCGGCTACGCCGAACACACCCTGCTGGACGCCGCCGTCAGCGCCCGCAAGCCCGCCGAGGTCCCCTTCGCCACGGCGGCCGCGCTGCCCGTCGCGGGCGCCACCGCCTGGGACGCCGTCGAGCAGCTCGCCCTGGAGCCGGGGCGCACCCTGCTCGTCCTCGGCATCGCCGGCGGCGTCGGCAGCGCCGCCGCCCAGCTCGCCCGCGCCCGCGGCGTCAAGGTGGTCGGCACCGCCGCCGACCGCAACCGCGACTGGGTCGCCTCCTTCGGCGCCACCCAGGTCCGGTACGGCGAAGGGGTGGCCGACCGGATCAGGACCGCCGCCCCGGACGGCGTCGACGGACTCCTCGACCTGATCGGCGGCGAGGACCTGCGGGAGGCCGCCGCCGTGCTCGCCGACCGCACCCGGCTGGTGTCCACCGCCGACCCCGACACCGCCGCCGCGCTCGGCGGCAGCGCCGTCCGCCGCAACCCCGGTCGGGAGGCGCTCGCCGCACTGGCCGCACTCGTCGCGGCCGGCGGCCTCGACCCGCGGATCACCGCGACCTACCCCCTCGACCGGGCTCCCGAGGCACTCGCCGAGGTCGAGTCCGGACACGCCCGCGGCAAACTCGTCCTGGTGGTGGAGTGACATGAGAATCGACAGACCCGCGCTCGGAGCCCCCTGCTGGGTGGAGATCTCCACCACCGACCCGGAGGGCTCCAAGGCCTTCTACCGCGAGACGTTCGGCTGGCGCACCGAGGTCGACCCGAACCCGGAGGCCGGCGGCTACACGCTGATGATGCTCGGCACCGACCCGGTCGCCGGCCTCGGCCCCGTCCAGCGCGCCGGGCAGCCCACCAGCTGGACGATCTCCTTCGCCGTCGACGACGCCGACGCCGCCGCCACCGCCGTCCGGGGCGCCGGCGGCCGACTGGTGACGGAACCCGCCGACGTCCTCGACCTCGGCCGCTTCTCCGTCGCCGCCGACCCGTCCGGCGCGGTGTTCGCGCTCTGGCAGGCCCGCGGCTTCACCGGCACCCCGCTGATCGACGAGCCCGGCGCGCTCGGCTGGGTCGAACTCGCCACCCGGGACACCGCCGGCGCCAAGGAGTTCTACCCGAGGGTCTTCGGCTGGAGCGTCACCGTCGGCGAGATGTACACCCAGTGGGGCCTGCCCGGCCGGGAGTTCGGCGGCATGGCCGACATGGCCGACCAGTTCCCCGCCGACGTCGGCCCGTACTGGATGCCGTACTTCGCGGTCGCCGACGTGGACACCACCACCGAACGCGCCGCCGTCCTCGGCGCCACCATCGCGCTGCCGCCCACCGACGTGCCGGACGGGCCACGGCTCGCCGTCCTGCACGACCCGCAGGGCGCGATCTTCGGCATCCACGTCGCGGGCGGCGGCTCCGGGCAGTGACGGCGGCGGGGGAGAGCCCGCCGGCTCAGGCCCGGCCGCGGGCCGCCGGGCTGCTGGCCCCCTGCTGCGCCCCGTCCGCCGGGCC
>NZ_BAAALD010000044.1:62117-65209 GCF_039528095.1 Kitasatospora arboriphila | reverse complement strand
CGCCTCCAGGCCGAGGCGGCGATCCGGCCGAGCAGCGGCGTCCAGTCCCGGGCCCGGGCCGGCGGGCTCAGCCGGCGCTCCGCCTCGCCGAGCCGCCCGGCCAGGTGGGCGCCGTCCGCGGCCAGCGCGGTCAGGGTGGCCGGCTGCGGCGAGGGCGGCTCGGCCCGGTAGTACCCGGGCACGTCCAGCAGGCCGCGCAGGGCGGCGTGCAGCCGGCTGACGGAGGTCTCCGCCAGCGGCGCCAGCCGGCCCGAACGGACGGCCGCGACCCTCGCGGACAGCTCCTCGCGGCGGTGCAGCGCGGCCCGTGCGGCCCGCACCGTCCGGGCCGCCCCCTCGGCGATCCGCCGGTCCGTCACCTCCGGCAGCAGGCGGGCGATCCCGGCCGCCGTGGCCTCCTCGTCGGCGGCGAGCAGGGCCGCGGCCGCCTCCCGCCCGGCCGCGCGGAGCGCCCGCGAGGAGGCGGGGTCGCGCGGGGCCAGGAAGTGCCAGAACGGCGGCGGCGGCAGCACCGGCACGTCCCCGCCGGCCCGCCACAGCAGCGAGCCGTCCTGCGCGTCGTGGCAGTGCACCCGGTGCGGGTCGGTCAGCACGCACTCGGCGCCGCCCCCGGGCATCCGGGCGACCGCCCAGGGCTCGCAGGAGGCCGCGGCGCGCAGCCCGGCGGTGCGGCCGTCGGTGCCCTCCAGCCGGTGGTCCCAGCCGCGGGCGTCCTTCTCCGGGCCGCGCAGCACCCGGAAGCCGGCCAGGCCGGCGCGGTGGCCGAGCGGGGAGGCGTCGGCGTCCGCGTCCGGCGGCAGCGCGACCAGCGAGAGCAGCTGGACCCGGTGGCCGTCCGGCACGGGCGCGGCGGCGAACGCCGGACGGTCGAACGCGCCGGTCCGGCCGCCGGTGGCCGGGTCGAGGCGGTCCCAGTCCTCGTCGCCGTGCGCGCTGCGGCTCCACACGGTGGTGCCGTCGGAGAGCTGCCGGGACGCGGCCAGGCCGTCCCGGTCGCCGGGGCGCAGGATCCGGGCGCCGTCGTGGCGGCCGGTGCGGTCGGCGGTCTCGAACTGGCAGGCGGTGGCCGACCAGGTCCGCAGGCCGGTGGCCCGGGCCGGCTCGAAGACCTCCCCGGGCCGGGACGCCCAGTACGCCTGCCAGGTGTACGGGTGCTTGGTGTCGGTCGTCCAGGCCACCAGCAGGTCGCCGCCGGCGTAGTTCACGGCGTGCAGCGCGGCGTCCCCGGGCAGCGCGAGGACGTGGTCCGCCCGGCGGCCGCGGTGGTCGACCGCGATCGCGCGGTCCCGGGTGAAGAGGGTGAGCACCGGCCAGGTGGTGGTCGTGCCGGCCGGCGGGGCGCCGAGGTCGGCGAGCGCCTCGTCCAGGGCGGGCCAGCCGAGTTCCTCGGGCAGGCCGGCGCGGAGGGTGCGCAGCAGCGGGCCGGTGAGGTCGACGGCGGCGAGCGCCTCCTCGATGCCGTCCAGGGCGGTCGCGGTCGGCCGGTCGAGCAGGGTCTCCAGCACGCCGAGGGCGTCCTCGGCGGCGCCGAGTCCGCCGTCGGCGAGCTCGTCGAGCAGGCCGGTGATCCGGGCGCGGACGGCGCCGGCGATCGCCGGGTTCTCCGGCAGCCGGGTCACCGCGGTACCGCGCCGCAGGTCGGCGTGGACGGTGCCCTCCAGCCGCGCGCCGAGCACCGGGTCGGCGGCGAGCGCCCGCAGGTCGCGGCGGGACTCGCCGCCCCAGACGACCAGCGGGACCGTCCGCGGCGGCGTCTCCACCGGGATGCCCTCGGCCAGGCAGGCGTCGGCGAGGTCGGCGTCCAGCCCGGACGAGCGGTACTGCGCCTCGTGCAGCCGCACCGGGACGCCCTCGGCACGCAGCCGGCCGGCCAGCGGTGGCAGCAGCTCGAAGAACTCCGGCGGCAGCGGACGGCGGGTGATCCCGCCGCCGCCCACCCGGTTGTAGGCGTAGGTGTACGACAGCCGGCCGAGCCAGCCGGCGAGCCCCGCGGACGGGGTGAGCCGGCCCGCGGCGAGCGCGTCCACCACGCCCGCGGCGCGCAGCAGGCGCACCCAGGCCCCGCCGCCGGCGGTCGGCGCGAAGCCGAGGGCGGTCACGGCCGGCGGGAACATCTCCAGCAGTCCGGCGCGGACCGCGTCGGTCGGCGGGTGGGCCGCGAGCAGGGCGGCGGCGCCGTCCAGCAGGGCGTCCGGCACCGGGCGGCCCGGACAGCCGGCCAGCACCTCGCCGAGCAGCGCCGCCGCCTCGTCCGGGCCGCGGCCGGCGGCCTTGGCGGACGCCCGCAGCCGGGTGTGCAGGTCGGCCGGCGGCACCGCCCCGCCCGACCCCCAGGCCCGGACGTACCGCACGAACTCCCGGTGCGCCTCCGCCGGCGGCAGGGCGGCGGCGAGCCGGCGCTGCTGGGCGGAGAGCTCCGCCGCGGGCAGCACGCCGAGCCCTGCCACCAGCACGGCGTTCGCCCGCTGGAAGGCCGGATCGGCGGCGCCCCCGCCCTGCCGCTCGGCCTCCCTGGCCAGCCTGTACGCCTGCCCGGCCTGCCGCGGCAGCACCCGGGCGAGCCGGTGGCCGACGGTGTCCCAGAACCAGGGCAGGTGCTCGGGCGGCAGGCGCCTGCTGCGCGACTGCAGACCGCCCAGGTACTGGGCCGGCTTCCGGCGGGCCCGGGGCGGGACGCCGTCGAAGACGTCCGCGAACTGCTGCCGCGCGCCCGCCTCCGCACCCGGAGACCTGACGGACAGCCAGTCCAGGTACACCGTCGAGGCGGTGGGGTCGGTGGGCAGCGGCACGCTCGGCTCGGACATGCGGGCGATCCTGCCACGCTCCCCCGACACCCCGTCCCGGGCTGCGGGCCCCGCTGTCGGCGGTGCGGGGGACACTGCTCCGCGGAACCTGCCGAGGAGGGGCGCCGTGGGCACCTGGGGTACCGGACCGTTCGACAACGACTCGGCGGCGGACTTCGCCTGCCGGCTGGACCGTGCCGCCGGGCGCGAGGCGGTGCTCCGCGGCGTGCTGGAGCGGACGGCCGCCGCCACCGGGTACATCGGCGGGGGCCCGGGGGGGGGGGGGGGGGGGGGGGGGGGGGGCGGGGG
>NZ_BAAALD010000044.1:28652-62110 GCF_039528095.1 Kitasatospora arboriphila | reverse complement strand
CTGGTCGCCGCCCGCTGCCCCGGCGGCGAGCCGGTCTCCCGGGGGTTCGGGCCGCAGCGGCCGCTGCCGGACCTCACGGCCCTGCGGCCGCTCGCCGTCCGGGCCCTCGACCGGATCCTCGCCGACCGGGCCGATGCGGTCGCGAGCTGGACGGACCCGCGGGACGGCCGGGAGTGGCTCGCCGGACTCGTGCGCCTGCGCGAGGTCCTGGCGGCGCCGTTGCCCGGCAGGCCTCAGAGCGCGGGGGCCGTCGCGGGGACGCGGGCGCCGGCGAAGGTCACCGAGCGGCGGACGCGGAAACCGAGCGACTCGTAGAGCCGCAGGGCGCCGGTGTTGTCCTCGGCCACGTGCAGGAAGGGCCGCTCGCCGCGGGCCCGGATCCCGGCGGCGACCGCTCTGACCAGCCGGGTGCCGAGGCCCTGGCCGCGGTGCGCGTCGTCGGTGCAGACGGCGCTGATCTCGGTGTGGCCCGGCGGGTGGAAGCGTTCGCCGGCCATCGCGACCAGGACGCCGTCGCGGCGGATGCCGAGGTAGCTGCCGAGTTCGACGGTGCGCGGCAGGAAGGGGCCGGGCCTGGTCCGCTCGACCAGGGCCAGCATCTCGGGCACGTCGGCCGGACCGAGCCGGACGGCCTCCGGGTCGGGGGCCGCGGCCACGCCCTCGTCGACGAGCTGGATCCCCTCGATCCGGAAGGTGACCTGCCAGTCCGCGGGCGGCGGGACGGAGACGGCCGCCGTCACCACGTGCCCGCCGGGGCCCGCGAGCACGGCGGCGTCGGCCCAGTCCTCGGCCCCGGGCTCGTCCGGCATGCCGAGGAAGGGGGTGACGTCCGCCGGGTAGTGCAGCAGGCGCCCGAACCGGCCGGCGAACAGCGCGTGCGGCCCGGCCAGCGCCGCGCGCACGGGGTTGTCCAGCGGATGGGTGCCGTTCGTGGTGGACATGCGTTCCCCTGCTCGGATCGGTGGTGTCGATGACAGCACCGGAGGCGGCCGGATCCTTCCCGCCGCCCCGGGCCTCCCACCGGGCGGGGAGCGGTCAGGCCGCGTCGGGCGCCGGGCCGAGGACGTCGTCGACCTCGGCGAGGAACTCCCGCCACGGCTCGGAGGCGCTGTCGCCGCCCTCCTGCTGGGCGGCGGCCGAGGTGTGCATGATCCACCAGCGGAAGCCGTTCCAGAGGTGCTCGCTCCCGGGCGGGAGCAGCACCTGCGCCTCGGCCAGCCGCCCCAGCATCGCGGGTTTGGCCTCGGCCAGCGGTGCCCCCTCGTCCAGGGAACGCTGGTAGTCGCCGAGCTCGTCGAAGAGGACCCTCAGCCGGGTCAGGTCGGTCATCCGTCACCACCTCGTGCACATGGGGGCGCCGCATGCTGCCGTTCGCGGGATCAACCCCAAGTCGTCACGCTGTCTGCGCAGTTGTGGCCGTCATGCTAGGCCGGTCGGCGGCGGTCCCACCGGGATTCCGGGCTTTCGCACGGAATCGGACCGAACCGGTCCCGATCGGTCCGGCCTGCGGGCGATACCGGCCCGGCCCTGTCAGCCGGGTCGCTGCGCCAGGGTCCGGAAGGTCACCGAGACCCGGCGGCCGCGCGGCACCCTGCCGTCCGGCCCCGGGTCGCTGCGGCGGGCGGGGATCGCGTGGCGCCAGGCGTACCGGGCGGGGCCGGTCAGCACGGTGAGGCCGCCCGGCGCGAGCGGCACCGGGACCCGGCGCCCGCCCGCCGGGTCGGTGAAGTCCATGACGGCGGCGGAGCCGAGCGAGAGCGCGGCCACCACCGGGCCGAAGCAGGGGACGCAGTCCACGTGCGCACTGATGCCCTGGCCGGGCAGGTACTCGTTGACGATCACCTGCTCGGCCGGGGCGTCCAGGCGTCCTTCGTCGAGGAGCCGGGCGGCCAGGGCGAGCGCCCAGTCCGGCAGCGGCGGGGCGGGCTCGGCGGCCGGCCCGGCGGCCAGGCCGCGCCGGCCGTAGTCGTACCGGTGGCCGTAGTGCTGCACCCGCCGCCGCAGCTGCGCCGACCAGGGCTCGGCGTCGATCTTCGCCAGCAGCCCGGCGCAGCCCCGCTCGGCCAGCCAGCCGTCCACCTGCACCAGCCCGGGCACGCCGGCCCCCGCCGCACTCCCCCGGTTCTCGGACATGGCCGCAGGCTAGCCCTGCCCACCGACATCCGGCCGTTCCCGGCGGAGGGGTACGGTCGGTCGTCGATCACGATCTTCGGAGGGGGACCATGGACACGGACGAGACCGCACGGCCCGGCCGCGCCCGCTGGACGGCGGTCGTGCTGGCCAATCTCCTCACCGGCTGCCTCGGCGTGCCCGCGCTGCTCGTGCTCCTGCTCTTCGTGCAGAGCTACCCGCTGGTCTGGATCGGCCTGGGCAGCAGGGATCCGAACGACAACGACGGGATCCTGCCGTGGATCCTCCTGCTGGCCCCGCTGTGGGCGGGCACCGTCGCGCTCTGGTTCCTCGTCAACCTGGGGGTGGCCCGGCTGACGGGCCTGCGCGGCCGGCGGTTCTGGTGGACGGGCGCGGGCCTCTCCGCCGTCCCGACCGTGCTGCTCGCCTTGTACAGCGCGATCTGATCAGGGCGCTGCGGACCGGCTCAGCAGGCGATCGGGGACGGTCCCGGGGCGACGTCGTCGAACCAGAGGGTGTCGTCGCCGACGCCGTAGCCCTCCCGGCCGAGGCGCAGCGCGGTCGGGCGGGGCGGACGGGTACGGGCGGCGGTGCGGGGCATGGCGGTACGTCCTTTCGCAGACCTGGCGGGGGGTGGTGCGGGGCACCCGTGGACCGGGTGCCCCGCACGGGCTGCGGCAGGCCGTGCTGCGCTGTCAGCTGCAGGCGGCGCCGTTGAGCGTGAACTGCCCGGGCAAGGTGTTGCTGCCGGAGTAGGTGCCCTGGAAGCCGAAGCTCGCGGTGGCCCCGGGGGCGAGGGTGCCGTTCCAGCCGGCGTCCTTGGCGGTGACGGCGGCGCCGGTCTGGGTGACGGTGGCGTTCCAGGCGTTGGTGATGCGCTGGTCGCCGGGGTACGTCCAGCCGGCCGTCCAGCCGTTGACGGTGGTGGTGCCGGTGTTCTTGACGGTGACGGTCGCGGTGAAGCCGGTGCCCCAGGCGTTGTCGACCTTGTAGGCCACGGTGCAGGGGGCGGTGGGCGGGGCGGTGTCGTCGTCCGCCTCGGTGGCGGTGAAGGCGCCGGCCTCGACCCCGGTGCCGCCCGCGGTGAAGACGGCGCTGCCGTTGGCGGTGTCGGCGTCCTGGGCGGCGGAGACGGTCACCTGCTGGGCGGTCGCCCAGTTCGCGGGCGTGAACACCAGGGAGGCGGCGGCGGCGAGGTCGGTGTCGCCCGAGGTGCGGGCGACGGTGACGGTGACGTTCTGCGCGGGGGCGGCGGACAGCCGGACGGCGACCGCGGCGGAGCCACCCTCGGGGACGGTCACCGCGGCCGGGGCCACCTGTACGGCGGGCACGGTCGGCTGCGGCCCGCCCGGGTGCTCCGCGGCGAAGGCGGCGAGCCAGGCCAGCGGCGCGTTCCAGTTGATCGCGACCTCGTTGGTGGAGTACGAGCCGATGTCGTCGACGTAGCAGGCGGCGGGGGCGCAGCCGGTCAGCTTCTCGGCCGCGACCGGGTCCTGCAGGCCGGAGTCGGGGCCGCCGGCGAAGGAGCCCGCGGGCGGGTGCGGCAGCGAGGCGTCGTTCTGGTGGGCCCAGAAGCGGTGGTGCTGGTTCTCGGAGGCGTTCTCGCCGTAGCCGGTGACGTAGGAGCGGTCGAGCGCGTTGCGGCCGAGCAGGTAGTCGAGGGACTCCAGGGCGCCCGCCCGGTAGCGCTGCTGGCCGGTGAGTTCGTAGGCGACGGCCATCACCACGGCGTCGTTGGCGACGGAGCTGTTGGAGCCCCAGACGTAGCCGTCGGCGGCGATCGGGACGGCGTAGCCCTGGCCGGCCATGGTGGCGAGGTACCCGTCGGCGGCGGTGGTGAGCCGGCCGCGGAGGCGGGCGAGGTCGTCGGCGGGCAGGGCGACGCCGGGGACGGTGGCCAGGGTGATCCGGCCGAGGGTGGCGGTGCCGCCCCACCAGAAGGCGTCGGCGGGGGCGGTGTGCAGGGCGGAGGAGGTGACGGCGTCGCGGTACTGCGCCTCGCCGGTGGTGGCGAGGAGTTCGGCGGCGGCCCAGTAGAACTCGTCGGAGACGTCGGTGTCGTCGTAGGCGCCGCCGCCGGTGCTGTCGGTGCCGGGGGCGAGGACGTTCGGGTCGGCCTTGGCGGCGGCCCAGGCGCGGCGGGCGGAGTCTAGGCACTTGGCGGCGAAGGCGGCGTCGTACGGGGCGTAGACGCGGGCGCACTGGGCGGCGGTGGCGGCCAGGTTGAGCGTGGCGGCGGTGGACGGCTTGTGCAGTTCGCGTTGCTGGGAGTCGAGTTCGGGGCGGGTCGGCAGTCCGGTCCACTGGGCGTCGTGGACCTTGTGGAAGGCCATGCCGGCCATCGGCTTCCCGGCGGGGACCTGCATCCGCATCAGGAAGTCGAGCTCCCAGCGGGCCTCGTCGAGCACGTCGGGGACTCCGTTGCCGCGCTCGGGCACCTTCAGGGTGGAGTCGCCGAGGGCGGCGTCGGTGCCGGCCCGGTGGGCGCGTTCGAAGGAGTTGACCAGCTGCCAGGTGGCGATGCCGCCGTTGACCACGTACTTGCCCTGGTCACCGGCGTCGTACCAGCCGCCGCGGACGTCCAGGTTGTAGTCGCAGACCCCGGCCTGGCAGGGCACCGAGGTGTCGCCCTTGTTGGGGGCGACGCCGAGGTGGCCGGCCGGGCGGGCCCAGGCGGCGCCGGCGAGCGAGGCGTCGATCGGGATGCCGCTGCGCTGCTGGTAGAAGAAGGACATGCTGTCGGCGCGCAGGCCGTCGTAGAGCGCGGCCGAGATGCCGAAGGGGTGGCTGGCGCGGCCGTCGACGACCAGGGTGTAGCCCGTCCCCGCGGTGCCGTAGGCGGTGAAGTCGACCAGGTGGGTGGCCTGGCCGGAGGCCGGGTCGGCGCCGTGCACGGTGGTGGAGCCGGAGGCGACGGCCGTCCCGGCGGCGTTGCGCAGCTGCCAGGCGAGCGGGGCGGTGGCGCTGCTGACCACGGTGGCGCGCTTGGGGCCGTCCGGCAGGTAGCCGAGCTGGTTGACCCGGACGGGGGTGTCGGCGGCAGCAGCGGCGGTGGCCGCGGTGGCGGGGGCGGCGGCGAGCGCGCCGGTCAGCCCGGTGGCGGCCAGGGCGAGGCCGGTCAGGACGGCGGCCGCGCGGCGCGGCAGCCGGCGGGCGGCGGTGGCTGGAGGCACGGGTGGGGGCCTTCCTGGGACGGGGAACGGGGTGGGGATTCGGGCAGCGCAGCGTGGGAGCGCTCCCAAAGGCCAGTGAAGCCAGTCGCCGAGAGCACGTCAAGAGGCGTGCACGCGGCGCCCGTTCAACGATCCCGAAGGGAGCGCTCCAGCGGCGAAAGCGAGTAGACGGCGTCTACGAAGCTGGTGTAGACACTGTCTACCATGGACGAGGAGAACATCGGGCTGCGTGAGCGGCTGATCGGGGCCGGGGTCGAACTGCTGGCCGCCGAGGGGGTGCAGGCCCTCACCCTGCGCGAGATCGCCCGCCGCGCCGGCGTCTCGCACGGCGCGCCGCGGCGGTACTTCCCCACCCATCTGGAGCTGCTGTCCGCGATCGCCCGGCGGGGATTCGCCGAGCTCGGTGACCGCGTCGCCGCAGCCGTCGCCGACGGGCCGCAGGAACCGAGGGAGCGACTCACCGCCCTCGGCCGGGCCTATCTCGAGTTCGCCCGCACCGAACGCGGAATGTTCGAGCTGATGTTCCGCCACGACCTGCTGGAGAGCAACCGGCTGGGCCTCCGGGAGACCAGCCTGCCGCTCTTCGAGGTGCTGGTGCACCTCGTCTCCCGGGCCCGCCCGCACGGCGGCACCGAACCAGCGGTCGCCGCCGCCGCGCTCTGGGCCAACCTGCACGGCACCGCCCAACTCTGGTCCTGGGGAAGCCTGCAGCTCGCCGCCGGCACGGAGGACGTCGAACTGCTGCTGCGCGCCGCACTCGACGCCCATCTCGGGACGGTGCAGCCATGAGCCCCTCCCCCCGGCTCACCCTGGCCGCGAGCACCACCGGCGCCGTCCTCGTCGCACTGGACGGCACCGTGCTGACCGTCGCCCAGCCCGCCCTGCAGCGCGACCTGCACACGGACTTCGCCCAGGTCCAGTGGACCAGCACCGGCTACCTCATCGCCGTGGCGAGCCTGCTGATCCTGGCCGGGCGGCTCGGCGACCGGTACGGGCACCGGCGGGTGTTCGCCGTCGGCACGCTCGGCTTCGGCGCGGCCTCGGCCGGCATCGGGCTCGCCCCCGGCATCGGCTGGGTGATCGCCCTGCGGGTCGTCCAGGGCGTCTTCGGCGCCCTCCTGCAGCCCGCCACCCTCGGCATGCTCCGCGCCGCCTACCCGCCGGAACGGCTCGCCACCGCCGTCGCGATCCGGACCAGCGCCATCGGCGCCGCGGCAGCAGCCGGCCCGGTCCTCGGCGGGGCCCTGGTCACCGCGCTCGGCTGGCGGGCCGTGTTCGCCCTCAACGTCCTTCCCGCACTGGTGATCGGTGTGCTGGCGCTCGGCCTCCGCGGCACACCCCCGGCGCCCTCCGCACCCGTACGGCTCGACCCGGTCGGCGCCGCGCTGCTCGGCACGGCCCTGGCCTGCCTGGTGCACACCCTGGTCGGCCTGCCGGAGACCGGGTGGACGGCGTCCGCCGCCCTCGGGGCCCTCGTCTCCGCGGCGGCCGGCGCCGCCTTCGTCCGGCACGAACGGCGCACCGCAAGCCCGCTGGTGCCCCCGGACCTGGTCGGTTCCCGGGCCGTGGCCGCCTCGCTCGGCGTCCTGGTCGCCGCCTCCGCGGCCATGTTCGGCACGCTCTTCCTCGCCGGCTGGTATCTGCAGGACGTCCTGGCGCTGGACCCGTTCTCGGCCGGCCTGCGTGCGCTGCCGCTGGCCGCCGCCATGGTGCTCGCCGCACCGCTCGCCCCCGTCCTGCTGAAGCGGCACGGGCCGCGGCGGACCATCGCCTCGGCCATGGCGCTGCTCACCGCCGGCGTCCTGGTGCTCGCCCGGCTGGACCGGACGGCCGGGGCGCTGTCCACCGGTGCCGGATTCCTGTTGATGGGGGCCGGGTTCGGCACGGTGATGGTCGCCGCGACGGCGATGGTCGTCCGCCGGGCCGCCACCGCCCACGCCGGGGTGGCCGGCGGACTCCAGCAGACCGCCATGAACACCGGCCCCGCCCTCGGCGTGGCCACCGCCACCACCGCCCTCGCCCTCTTCTCCGGCACCCCGCACCCGGCCGGCCCCGCCCTGGAGAACGCCCTGGGCCCGTCCTTCGCCCTCCTCGCCCTCGCCGGCACCGCGGGCACCGCCCTCGCCCTGGCCCTCCCCCACCGCACGGCCCCCGCCGACCCGGCCTCCTCCGACCCGGCCCCCGCCGACCCGGCCTCCTCCGACCAGGCCCCCGCCCACGCGGGTCCACGGCGGTCGGGCACCTCGTAGGGGCGCGGGGCGGCCTCCGGCCCGGGGTTTCACGGGCGCTAGGGTGTCGCGGACCGTCCGCATGATCGACACCGCCGGGAGCCCACCGATGACCCAGAACCGCACGAGTGCCCTGTTCGCGGCGGTGCTCACCCTTGCGGTGGTCGTGGTCTACCTGGGCCTCCCCTCCGACCCGGACGTGGAGTACACCAACGACTACGCCGACCACACCGCGCTGCAGGTGGCCGGGTACCCGTCCTCGGAGACCCTGGAGGTGGTGCAGAAGGCGGTCTGGCGGATGGCCGACGGCGACGCCGGGCGGCTGTCGGCCCTGGCCACCTCCGACGGCTCGAAGACCCGGGCACTGACCAATGCCAAGATCTGGGTGGAGGCCTTCGGCAAGGGCTCGCAGGGCCGGGTCACCGCCGAGTTCATGGGTCCCGCGATCGACCGGCAGGCCGTGGTGCTCTACTTCCACGACACGGGCCGGCGCATGGCCCTGCGCCTCCGTCTCGACGGGAACGCCGGCGAGGACGGCTGGAAGATCGGAATGAACGAGACCGACCCGAAGACCGCCACCGCGGAGCCGACCTGGGCACCCACCGCCCCCGGCACCGGCGTCCCCCTCCCTCCGCGCTGACCGTCCGGCCGGGGACGGCCGAGGGCGGCGAAATCGGATGGATCGGTCGGCGGCCGCCTCCTACAGTGACGGGGTCCCACCACCCCGACCAGGAGCGGATCATGCGCGTGAGCTACCCGCGGACCCCGCACCTGCCCTGGTCGCCGGGGGCCTCGGCGGACGACGTCCGGGCGGGCGGCCTCGACGGGCTGCGCGGCCGGGAGGTCGTCGTCACCGAGAAGCTCGACGGCGAGAACACCACCCTCTACCGGGACGGCCTGCACGCCCGCTCGCTGGACTCCGGCCACCACCCCTCGCGCGCCTGGGTGAAGGCCCTGCAGGGCCGGATCGGCCCGGCGGTGCCGGCCGGCTGGCGGGTCTGCGGCGAGAACCTGTTCGCCCGGCACTCGCTCGCCTACCGCGAACTGGACAGCTGGTTCTACGGGTTCTCGGTCTGGGACGACACCGACCACTGCCTCGGCTGGGACGACACCGTGCGCTTCCTGCGCCGCCTCGGCGTCCCGGCCCCGCGGGTGCTGTGGCGCGGCGTCCTCGACGAGAAGGCCCTGCGCGCCCTGCGGTTCGACACCGAACGGGTCGAGGGGTACGTCGTCCGCACCGCCGAGGGCTTCCCCCGCGCGGAGTTCGGGCAGCGGGTCGCCAAGTGGGTCCGCCCGCACCACGTGCGGACCGACACCCACTGGATGCACGCCGCGGTCGTGGAGAACGGCCTCGGCCCGGCGGCCGCCCTCTGGGCGGTGCGCTCCGGCGCGCCCGCCGACCTGCCCGCCCTGCTCGGCGCCGCCGGACTCGACCCGGAGGGGGCACCGGCCGCCGAGGCGGCCGGGGGCGGCGTCTCCGCCCGGCTCGACGTCCTCGGCCGGCGCGGCGACGCCCGGCTGGCCGGCGTCCTGGCGGCCGCCCTGCCCGGCAGCAACCGGGCCCGCCTCGCCACCACGCTCGCCGCACCGCTCGGCATGCCGCTCGCCCGCCGGGTCGCCGACCTGGTCGGCCTGCACCCCGTCGTGCAACGCCCCTACCCGGACGAGGACCGCCGGGCCGGCCTCGTCCGGCTGGCCCAGGCCGCGGACCTCGGCGTACTGCACGCCGTGGCCGCCGACGCCGCCGCCGGCCGGGCGGACGCCGCGCTGGACGACGCCCGCGAGCAGGCCGCCTGGTCGGCGCTGCACGCCGAGGACGCCGGGCTGCTCGGCGAGGCCCCGCTCGCCGCCCTCCGCACGGGGCTCCGCGAGGCGCTCGCCGGTCTCCGGCCGGACGCCGCCGACCGCTGCTGGGCCGAGGCCCGGGAGGCGTTCGCGCTCGGCCGGGTCACCGGGGTGGACGACGCCGTGGCCGCGGCCTGGCGGTGGCGCTCCGGCGCCTTCCCGCACCTGGTGCACCTGGTCGGCCCGTCCGGCAGCGGCAAGAGCGTCTTCGCCGAGCGGCTGCCCGGCACCGCGGCCCGGATCTCGCTGGACGGGCTGCGCGAGGAGCGCGGCGACCGCGGCGACCAGCGGGCCAACGGGGACGTGCTGCGCGAGGGGCTGGACCGGCTGGACGCCGCGCTCGCCCGCGGCGGCACCGTCGTGTGGGACGCCACCTCGCTCAACCGGCAGCAGCGCTCCCTCGTCCGGGGCGTCGCGCAGCGCCGCGACGCCCTGGTCACCCAGGCGGTGCTGCTGGTCGGCGAGGCCGAACTCGTCCGCCGCAACGGCGTGCGGCCGCACCCCGTCCCGGCCGGCGTGCTCGCCGACCAGCTGCGCCGGTACGGCCCGCCGTACGCCGGCGAGGCGCACCGCACCTGGTACGTCGGCGCGGCCGGCACCGTCGAGGACACGGCGGGGACGATCGGCGGGGAGGACGCCTGAT
The DNA here is from genome assembly GCF_039528095.1 of Kitasatospora arboriphila. NCBI lineage: Bacteria > Bacillati > Actinomycetota > Actinomycetes > Kitasatosporales > Streptomycetaceae > Kitasatospora > Kitasatospora arboriphila. Next base: position 52,091 of record NZ_BAAALD010000044.1, on the reverse strand, counting down.
GCGCACCAGCGAGGAGATCTACCACCGCGTCCGCTGGGACGCCCGGTTCGACCCGTCCCGGTTCGTGCTGGTCGTCCAGCAGCGCGGCGCCGACCCCAAGCGCGTCCCGCTGGACGGCTTCGCCCCCGGCGGCGACATCCCCTGGCACCGGGTGCTCTGCGTGGAGGCCGACGGCGAGACGGTGTGGGACCGCGCCGCCGGGGTGGACCGGCTGGACACCACCGCGGCCGGCCGGGCCGGCGACGGGCGGCGGCTGCACGCCCCGTTCTTCACCGCCCGCACCCCGCACACCTGGGACGGCTCCGCCTGGCGGCCCGCCGACCGCCCGGCCGGCCGGCCGCCGCGCGGCACCGTCCGGGTCGTCACCTGGAACACCCTCTGGGACCGCTACGACAGCGAGCGGATCGACACCGCGCGCCGCCGCCCGCTGCTGCTGGCCGCACTCGCCCGCACGGACGCCGACGTGATCGCGCTGCAGGAGGTCGAACCGGCCCTGGTCGACCTGCTGTTGCGCGAGCCCTGGCTGCGGGACGGCTGGACGGTCGGCACCGACCCCCGCGGACGGGACGTGCCCGACTGCGGACTGCTGCTGCTCAGCCGGCTGCCCGTGCTGGAGGCCGGCCGGCACCCGCTCGGCCCGCACAAGGCGCTCGCCGCGGTCGTCGTCGACACCGGCACCGGGCCGCTCACCGTGGCCGCCACCCACCTGACCAGCGACCACAGCGAGGACGGGCCGGCCCGCCGGCGGGCCGAACTGGCCCGGATCGCCGAGGGCCTGGCCGGCGTCGAGGGCGACCTGGTGCTGGCCGGCGACTTCAACGACGGCCGCGGCGGCGCCGAGGGCCCGGCCGCCGTCCTCGGACTGCAGGACGCGTGGAGCGCGGTGCACGGCCCCGAGGACGGCACCCCCACCTTCGACCCGGGCGCCAATCCGCTCGCCGCGGTCTCCTCGCTCTCCGGCCGGGCCTCCCGGCTGGACCGCGTGCTGCTGCGCCCCGGCGGCCCGCAGGCCCGCTCCGCCGTCCTGCTCGGCGACCGCCCGGCCGCGGACGGCCTCCACCCGTCGGACCATTACGGTGTGGCGGTCGAACTGGGCCCCGGCGGGGCCGCACCCGGCGGCGTCTTCGACGTCGGCCCGTCGGTGCGCACCGCCCTGGCCTGGCTGCCGCCGGACGCGCTGCGGCCCGCGATCCAGGCCGTCCGGGCCGAGCACGACCCGCAGATCCACCGCTGGCCGCCGCACGTCAACGTGCTGTACGGGTTCGTCCCCGAGGCCGAGTTCGAACAGGCCTCACCGCTGCTCGCGGAGGCCGCCGCCGAGGCGGCCCCGTTCACCGCCCGGCTCGCCGGGGTGCACAGCTTCCGGCACCGCAGCGGCTCCACCGTCTGGCTGGACCCGGCCGCCGACGGCGCCGGGCCGTGGCAGGCCCTGCACCGGTCCCTGCTGGAGCGGTTCCCGCGCTGCCGCGGACGCTCGGAGGGCTTCACCCCGCACCTGAGCCTCGGCCGGACGGACGACCCGCGGGCACTCGTCGCCGAGTGCACCGCACGGCTGCCCGAGGCCGCGGCCCCGGTCGGCGAGCTGGTGCTGCTCTCGCGGCGCGCCGAGGAACCGATGCGGCCGCGCGCCGTGCTCACCCTCGGCACCGGGGAACTCCGCTGGCTCCCCGAGCCCGCCGCACCGGCCCCCGACCCGGCACCGGACGCGCTCGCCGACCGCACCGCCCGGCGGCTCGCCGAAGCCCTCGGCGAGGGCGTGCTGCACCTCGTCGGATCACGGCGGACGGGCTGCGCCCTGCCCGGCGCCGACCTGGACCTGGTCGCCGCACTGCCCGGCGAGCCGGACGTCCCCGCCCTGGCGGCGCGGGTGGCGGAGGCGCTGCAGGAGGCCGTCGGGCTGCGGCAGGTCGTCGGCGCCCGGGTGCCGGGGCTGCGCTTCACCGTCGACGCCTTGGCGGTCGACCTGGTGCTCGTGCCGACGGGCCCGCTCGACCCCGCGGAGGCGGTCGAGCGGCGGGCCGAACTCGGCGAGGCCGCGGCCCTGGCGCTCAGCGCCGTCTCGGACGCCGACGCGCTGCTCGCCGCCGTCGGCCCGCGGCGGGCCGCCTTCGCCGCCCTGGCACGGGAGGTCAAGGCCTGGGCGAAGGCCCGCGGCCTGGACTCGGCGCCGTTCGGCGGCCTGCCCGGCCTCGCCTGGGCCGTCCTCGCCGCCCGGACGGTCCAGGAGGCACCGGACCTCGACGGCCAGGACCTGCTGCGGCACTTCTTCGGCAGCTGGGCGGCCTGGGACTGGCGCGAACCGGTCGGCCCGCCGGTCGGCCCGGCCGGGCCGGTCACCGTCGCCACCCCGACCGCCCCCGTCCGCTCCTGCACCGCCCAGGTCACCACCGGCGGACGGGAGCTGCTCACCCAGGAGCTCTACCGGGCCTGGGAACTCCTGGAGTCGGCGGCCGCCACCGGAACCGACCCGCGGCCGGGCCTGCTCGCCCCGCCGCCCCTGCACCGGCGGCACGCCGCCTGGGCGGTGGTGACGGTACGGCCGGGCCGGGCCGAGGAGTTCGAGACCCTGCTCGGCCTCGTCCGCGGCCGGATGCGGGCCCTGGTCGCCGCCCTCGACGAGGCCGGTGCCACCGATGCGCACGCCTGGCCGCACCCGTTCGCCACCGGCCCCGCCACCGCCCGCTTCGCCGTCGGCCTCGGCCGCGCACCGGTCGACGCCGACACCCTCGCCGCCCTCGCCGACCGGTGGACCCGCGGCCTGCCGGGCGTGGCCGTCACCCGGACGGAGGGCGGCGGGGTGCCGACGCTCTACTGACCGCCCGCCGGGCCGTCGGCGGTCCGGCCCATGGCGTGGAGCTGCTCCCGCCGGGCGTCCAGCGCCTCGGCGAGCACCTGCGGGCGGTAGGGGTCGGTGGGGTCCATCGCCCGGGCGGCGGCGACGGCCTCGTCGAGCAGGGCCAGCCGGGCCTCCGGGAGGTGTGCGATCTCCTTGCCGAGCTTCACCAGGGCGCGGGAGAGCTTCGGCAGGTGGACGGCGGGGCTGTCCACGGCCAGCAGCCGGTGCGCGGTGACCCGCTGGAGCCTGCTGAGCTTCCCCGTGCCGAGCAGCAGCACCCGGGCCCTCAGGACGGCGTCGTTGTTCATTCCGTTTCCCCCTTCGCATCGCCACCCCCGGCAACGGCCCGACCCGCCGTCAGGGCAGCACGGCGGACGCCCCGGTGCCTCCGCAGGGGAGTCCGGGCGCATGGGAAGGGGTGGGTCCGTCGAGTGTGCGGGGCGCGCCCCGCCCCGGACAAGATCGAACCGAGGTGCTCTCCGTCCTACCGCCGACCCCCTCCGACCCGGCATGATGGACCCGACACTCTCCCGGCGGCCCCCTTCGGGCGGTGGCCCGCCGCCCCGCAGCGACACTGACCGTTCGTCAGACAGGTGCTCCGCGCAGCCTTGACGCGGGCACGACGGGGTTGCTTCGCTGTCCTGGCTCACTCAACACCGCCCCCACGCGGAAGCCGACGAGCGTCAACTTGCCGTGGCCGACGGGTGGCGGGCGCACTCCGTACACCCAGCCATGGAGGACCGTTGAGCACCATCAGCACCCTGAGAGTCGGCGCGGTCGGCGCCGTCCTCGCCCTGGTCATGGGGGCCGCCGCGCAGACGGCGAGCGCCCGGGCGGAGGCCCCGCCGCAGCCCGGCCGCGCACACTCCGCCGTGCAGGCCGTCGAGGAGGAGACCGCGCGGGCGGTCGCCGCCTCGCTCGGTGACGCCGCCTGGCGGGACGGCCTGCGGGCCGCCGTCCGCGGTGGCGCCGAGGTCGACCCGGGCACCCTCGCCTCGCACGCCTCCGGCACCGCCGCCCACCGGCTCGCCGCCTCGGTCGCCGAGGGCAACGCCCGCGTCCTGGCGGCGAAGGGCCTGGACGCCGCGACCGGCCCGCTGCTGCGGCTGCGGCTCGGCGACCCGTCGATGCGCGCCGCGCTGGACGCGGGCACCGCGCCCTGGGTCGCGGCCGCGCCGGCGAGCGACCGGGCCACCACCCTCACCGCCTACGACGCCCGGGGCCGGGCGCACGTCCTGGACGCCACGCAGGTGCCCCGGCAACCGGTCTACCTGGTCGACCTCGACGTGACCCGGGCGCTGGCCGGCGGCGCCGAGATCCTCCGCCGCACGCTGGGCGGCGCCGCGGTGAGACCGCAGGCGGCCGCCGCGGACGGCTGGTGGGGCACGAAGATCGACGCGATCGAGGTGTCCGACGACGAGGAGCCGTGGTTCAAGGGCGCGGCCGAGATGTACGCCCTGGTCACCGGCTTCGGCACGGACGGCAAGGTGCGGGTCGACCCGGTCGACATGCCGTACCTGGACTACGACGGGACGGTCTACCGGCCCAACCAGATCCTGGTGAACTGGTCGAACTACAAGTACGACCTGGCCGACGTGGTGCTGATGGAGGAGGACGGCAGCACCAACTACCAGGCCCTCGCCAAGGCCATCGCGGCCGTCCTGCTCACGGTCACCGACCAGGGCGCGTACATCCCGCTGGTCAACGCGGTGCTGGACGCGATCCCCACCGAGTGGTGGACGGACGACCCGGACTACGTCGACTCCTGGTACACCCTGGCCCGGACGTCCTCGGGCCGGCTGAACGGCGCCCGGGGCAACGGCTGGATGAACGTCTCGCCGTACTGGGTGTCCGCCTTCTGATCTGCCCTGATCGGCAGCAATTCCCGTGGAAATGTGGACAGATCGGATAGATTGCTCCACGGAACACCCGGCCGCCGCGCGACGGGCGGGGCGGCCGGGCCCCACGACGAGGGAGTGCTGCTCTGATGGCCCAGCAGGTACGGGGTGTGATCGCGCGGTCCAAGGGTGCGCCGGTCGAGGTGGTGACGGTGGTGGTGCCCGACCCGGGGCCGGGAGAGGCAGTGGTGAAGGTGCAGGCCTGCGGGGTGTGCCACACCGATCTGCACTACCGCGAGGGCGGCATCAACGACGAGTTCCCCTTCCTGCTCGGCCACGAGGCCGCGGGTGTGGTGGAGTCGGTCGGCGAGGGCGTCACCGACGTCGCCCCGGGTGACTTCGTGATCCTCAACTGGCGTGCGGTGTGCGGCGACTGCCGGGCCTGTCGGCGCGGCCGGCCGTGGTACTGCTTCGCCACCCACAACGCGAAGCAGAAGATGACGCTGACCGACGGCACGGAGCTGTCGCCCGCGCTCGGGATCGGCGCCTTCGCCGAGAAGACGCTGGTCGCGGCGGGCCAGTGCACCAAGGTCGACCCGGCCGCCTCGCCCGCCGCGGCGGGCCTGCTGGGCTGCGGCGTGATGGCAGGCCTCGGCGCGGCGATCAACACCGGCGGGGTGGGCCGCGGCGACTCCGTCGCGGTGATCGGCTGCGGCGGTGTCGGCAGCGCGGCCGTGCTCGGCGCCCGGCTGGCCGGCGCGTCCCGGATCATCGCGGTCGACGTCGACGCCCGCAAGCTCGCCGCCGCGCAGAAGCTCGGCGCCACCCACACCGTCGACTCCTCCGCCGCGGACGCCGTCGAGGCGATCCGCGAGCTGACCGGCGGCAACGGCGCGGACGTGGTCATCGACGCGGTCGGCCGCCCCGAGACCTACAAGCAGGCCTTCTACGCGCGGGACCTGGCCGGCACCGTCGTCCTGGTCGGCGTGCCCACCCCGGAGATGCAGCTGGATCTGCCGCTGCTGGACGTCTTCGGCCGCGGCGGCGCCCTCAAGTCCTCCTGGTACGGGGACTGCCTGCCGAGCCGGGACTTCCCGATGCTGATCGACCTCTACCTGCAGGGCCGCCTCGACCTGGACGCCTTCGTCAGCGAGACCATCCCGCTGGACGGCGTCGAGCAGGCCTTCGAGCGGATGCACAAGGGCGAGGTCCTGCGATCGGTGGTGCTGTTCTGATGGCAGCCCGGATCGAACACCTCGTCACCTCCGGCGAGTTCACGCTGGACGGCGGCACCTGGCAGGTCGACAACAACGTCTGGATCGTCGGCGACGACGAGCAGGTGCTGGTGATCGACCCGGCCCACGACGCCGAGGCGGTCGCCGCCGCGATCGGCGACCGGCGGCTGCTCGCGATCGTCTGCACCCACGGGCACAACGACCACGTCAACGCCGCCCCCGAACTCGCCGACCGGACGGGCGCGCCCGTCCTGCTCCACCGCGAGGACGGCGTGCTCTGGCAGCAGACCCACCCGGGCTTCAAGCCGGACGCCGAGCTGGCGGACGGGCAACGCCTGACGGCGGCCGGCACCGAGCTGACCGTGCTGCACACCCCGGGGCACAGCCCCGGCGCGGTCTGCCTGTACGCGCCCGACCTCGGCACCGTGTTCAGCGGCGACACCCTCTTCGCGGGCGGCCCCGGCGCCACCGGCCGGTCCTTCTCCGACTTCCCGACGATCATCCGCTCGATCAGCGAGCGGCTGCTCGTCCTGCCGCCGGAGACGGTCGTCCGCACCGGCCACGGCGACTCCACCACCATCGGCACGGAGGCCCCGCACCTGGAGGAGTGGATCGCCCGAGGGCACTAGGGAGTCCTCAGGAGTCACGGTGCACCACAAGGGGCGCGTGGGGCACCTCCCGCGCCCCTTGTGGTGCACCCCTGACACGCGTGACGGGAGGCTCCGCGGTGGTCCGCCGCGATGCCTCCCGCGCCTACGTGCGGGGGCGGGCCGCGGTCGCGGCGGGCCCCCGTGCGGCGCCGACCGGATCACGTGCGGCGCCGCCCGTGGTGAGCCTGCCGCACCCGGCGGGCGGCCCGGAATCCGGAGCCCGGATTCCACGGATACGCAATCAATCTGGTTCGGTCGGGGCGACGGCCCGCGGCACCGCGGTGAGCTGCTGGCGGGAGCGTGCTCCGGTCTTCTGCAGGGCCCGCGCGACGTGCTGCTCGACCGTCCGCGGGGACAGGTGCAGGGCGGCGGCGATCTCCCGGTTGGTCATCCCGGCGGCGGCGAGCCGGGCGACCTCCTCCTCGCGCGGGGAGAGCAGGTCGCCGTAGGCGGGGCGGCCGGGCCCGCGGCGGTCCTCCGGCGGACGGTGGCCGCGCAGTTCGGCCCGGGTCCGGGCGGCGTCCCAGGTGGCGCCGAGTGCCTCGAAGGCGGCGGCGCTGTCGGCCAGTGCCTCGACCGCGGCCTCGGTGCCGGTACCGCCGGCCTCCAGGGTGCAGCGGGCGGCCGCGGCGGCGGTGAGGGCGGCGTGGTACGGGCGGGGCAGTGCCCGGTAGCCGGCGGCGGCCCGCTCGTAGTGGGTGCGGGCGGTCTCCGGGTCGCCGGTGGCCTCGGCGAGGGCGGCCCTGGTCCAGTGCAGGGCGGCCTCGGCGGAGGGGGCGTCCCGGCCGTCGAGGCCGGCGGCGAACTCGGCGGCCATCTCGCGGGCCGCCGCGGCGGCCCCGGCGCGGGCGGTCGCCTCGACGGCCCAGGGGGCGAGTTCGGCGGCCCAGGCCCAGACGCCCTTGGCACGCAGCCGGTCCCAGGCGAGGGCGGCCTCGGCGGCCGCACCCGCGGTGTCCTCGCGGGCGAGGGCGAGCCGGATCAGTGCGCCGGAGGAGGCGGCCGACAGCGGGACGGGGCCGTGGTCGCGGTCCGGGGCGTCCGGGCCGGAGAGGTACTCCTCGGTCTCGGCCCAGGCGCCGCGGGCCAGCGCGAGCAGCCCGAGCACCAGCCGGGCGTCGGAGGCGATGAAGGGCATGTCGCCGGCCTCGGCGACCAGGGCGCCGGCGCGGCCGGCGAGTCCGGCCCAGCGTCCGGTCGCCCAGTCGAGGACGAGGGTGCAGCCGCGGCCGGTCTGCTCGGCGTAGGAGGCTCCGCTGCGGGCGGCCAGGGCGACGCCCTCGCCGAGCAGGGCGCGGGAGCGGTCGTAGTGGCCGATCCAGACGGCGGCGTCGGCGGCGTTGCACAGCCCGCGGGCGGCCTGCTGGCGGACGGCGACGGGTTCGCCGTCCCGCGGCAGTGCGTCGACGAGCGGCCAGGCGGCGGGGTCGCCGATGTTGAGCAGCACGCTGACCCGGTTCGCGGCGACCGCGGCCCGGACGACCGGGTCGCCGACCTGCTCGGAGACGGCGAGGGCGCGTTCGATCCAGGCGACGTTCTCGGCGAGCGGGGCACCCGGCCAGTACGGCATGGAGAGCGCGGACATGGCCCGGGCGAGCAGCACGGGCTGTTCCTGGAGCTCGCCGACGGCCCGCTCCAGTTCGGCCAGGCCGTCGGTGCAGCGGCCGATCTGGTTGCAGAGCAGCAGGCCGAGGTCGAGCCGGATCTCGCCGCGCAGGGCGGGGGCGAGGCCGTGGTCGGCGACGATGTGCTGCAGCACGGCGAGGGTGCGGTCGGAGCGCAGGCCCATCACCGCGGAGCGGGCGAGCAGGGTGACCAGGCGGGAGCGGGCGTGCTCGGGCACCGGGCCGGTGGCGAGCGCGGACTCCAGCAGGGCGACGGCCCGCTCCAGGTCTCCGCGGTCGGCGTGCCGCTGGGCGGCCCGTTCGACGGCGTGCAGCCAGCCGCGTTCGCGTCCGCAGGCCCGGCGGTGCCCGGCCACCCGTTCCCAGGGCACGGGCTGCCGGCGGACGAGCAGGTCGGCGGCGCGGCCGTGCAGCTCCTCCCGGTGCGGGCCGGCCAGGTGGTCCCGGACGGCGGCGGCCGCGAGCGGGACCCGGAAGCCGTACCGGCCGTCGCCGTGGTCGTGCAGGGCCGCGGTGCGCAGGGCCGCCTGGACGGCCGTGCGGCCGGTGTCCGGGGCGAGCCCGGCGACTTCGGCGAGCTCCGCGGCGGTGGCGGGTTCGCCGAGGACGGCCGCGGCGTGCACGACCCCGCGGTGTCCGGCGGGCAGGGCGGCGGTGCGGCGCAGGGCGAGGGCGGTGAGCCGCGGCGGGGGTGCGAAGGCGTCCGGGAGCCGGCCCTCCCGGGCGGCGAGCAGGTCGAGCAGGTCGGCGACCACCTGGGCGGTGCCGCCGGCCGCCCGGTGCAGCCGGGCCGCGAGGTCGGGCGGGCAGCGGTCGGCGCCGATCGCGGCGGCGGCCATCCGCCGGACCTCCTCGGGGCCGAGCGGTCCGAGGTGGTGGCGGACGACGGTGAGCCCGGCGGCGTACTCGGTGTCCGGGCCGAGCGGCAGCCCGGGTTCGTCCAGCTCCTCGGGGCGGTAGCCGAGCACGCAGGCGAGGCCGGCCGGCGGGTCGGCGAGCAGGGCGCCCAGGGCGGCCCGGCGGTCCGGGCCGGCCCGGTGGACGTCGTCGGCGAGGAGCAGCGCCGGGCCCGCGGCGGGGCCCTCGGCGTTGCCCTCGGCCGGGGCTGCGGTCTGCGGGTCGGTGCGGACGGGCACCGGGACGCCGTGGGCGAGCCGGGCGAGCAGGCGGCTCTTGCCGGTGCCGGCCTCGCCCTCGACGAGCAGCAGGACGGGGCGGCCGCCGCCGTCGGCCGTCCAGGCCCGGGCCAGCAGGTGCCGCAGTGCGGTCTCGTTCAGTGCGTCCACACGTGCCACCCTGTCGGAGTTCACCGGACCGCCGGGCTTTCTTTGCGTATCCGTACTTCAGTCTCCACTGATTGCCGCGACCGTGGGAGGGCGGGCAGCGTGGTCCGGGTCATGGCCTCGCGGCCCGTGGGTCGGCGGGGGCCGCCGCCGATGCCGCCCACCGCGCAGGCAGGAGCCCCGCGTGAGGAATTCGACCTCTTCCAGACCCGTCGCCCTGGCTCCCGGACCGGACGTTCCGGTCCGGACCTCCCGGCTGACGGCCTCGGTCACCCTCCCCGCCGTACCCGAGTCGGTGCCGCGGCTGCGCGGTACTGCGCGGGCGCTGGTGCGCAGCCGGCGGTTGCCGGCGGACGTGGCCGAGGCGCTCTCGGTGATCGTCACGGAGCTGGTGACCAATGCGGTGCTGCACAGCGGCAGTGCGGACGTGTCGGTGCTCTTCGAGGTGTGCGAGTCCGCGCTGACGGTGCGCGTCCGGGACTGGGGCCGGTGGCGCGAGCGGACCGCTCCGCGCCGCGAGCCGGCCGACGTGGACGCGGCGTTCGGGCGCGGCCTGGACCTGGTCGACGCCTTCGCGGTGGACACCACCGTGGTCCGCTCCCCCGACGGCACCCTCGTCGAGGCCGTGATCGCCCTGTAGGGCCCGTCCCCGGCGCGCGGCGGACGCGAAGGCCGCGGTGCCGCGGTCGGCGCGGTGCTCGCGCAAAGACCCGGCCAAATCTGTGGCATGCCCCCTTCAATGAACGGGTGGGCTGCTGTCACGCTTCTCTCGGCCTCGCGACCGGCGGGCCCCGATCCCCGTCGGTCGTCAACGTGCCTTCCGTACGGGCGGGTTGACCCTTCGTCCGGCACGGAAGGGTCCCCTACCCGAAGAGGATCGATGAGAAGCACCCTTCTCCCCCTGGTCGCCGCCGGCGCGCTGCTCGCGGCCGCCGTGGCGGCCACCGGTGCCACCACGGCCACGGCGACCGCGGCGGCGGCCTGCACCCCCGCCCAGGTGGTCGCCAACGGCGGTTTCGAGTCCGGCAGTTCACCCTGGTCCGCGTCGAGTGGAGTGATCACCGGCGGCGGCGGGCAGACCGCGCACGGCGGCAGCTCCTTCGCCTGGCTGGACGGCTACGGCTCCTCCCACACCGACACGCTCTCCCAGTCGGTGACCCTGCCCGCGGGCTGCACCTCGGCCACGCTCAGCCTCTGGCTGCACGTGGACACCGCGGAGACCACCGCCGCCACCGTCTACGACAAGCTCACCGCGAGCATCGGCGGTACCGCGCTGGCGAGTTGGTCCAACCTGGACGCCCGTCCCGGCTACCTGCAGAAGACCTTCGACGTCTCCTCCTTCGCGGGCCGCACGGTGGCGCTCTCCTTCACCGGCACCGAGGACTCCGGCCTGCAGACCAGCTTCGTGCTGGACGACATCGCGCTGGACGTCTCCGGCGGCGGCACCCCGACACCCACGCCCACGCCCACGCCGACACCCACGCCGACGCCGAGCCCCACCGGCACCCCGACGCCGGACGCCACCCGGACCCCGGCCGCACCGGCCTACACCGTCTCGCTGAGCAGCGACGCCTCCGGCGCGTCCTGGACGGGCCACGAGAGCGTCTCCTTCACCAACGCCTCGGCCACCCCGCTCACCGAGGTGTACCTGCGGCTGTGGGACAACGCGCACGGCAGCTGCCCGAGCACCCCGATCACCGTCACCAACGTCACCGGTGGGACGGCCGCCGCCCTCTCGGTGGCCTGCACGGCGATGAAGGTCACCCTGCCCGCGCCGCTGGCCCAGGGCCAGGGCGGAACGGTCGGCTTCGACCTCGGCATCACCGTGCCGAGCGGCGCGGACCGCTTCGGCCACGACGGGGCGTACGCCTTCCTCGGCAACGCGCTGCCGGTGCTGGCCGTCCGGGACGCCGCGGGCTGGCACCTCGACCCGTACACCAACAACGGGGAGTCGTTCTACTCGCTGGCCGCGGACTTCGACGTGACCCTGGACCACCCCAGCGGCCTGCTGGTGCCGGCCACCGGGACCTCGGTGGACACCCCCGGCACCCCGGGCCGCACCGTCACCCGGGCAACGGCGGCCAAGGTGCGCGACTTCGCCTGGGGCGCCGGGCCGTTCACCAGGATCAGCGGCACCTCGACGGCGGGCGTGAAGGTCAACGTCTACGCGGTGAGCGGGATCTCCTCCGGTGACGCCCAGTCGATGCTGACCACCGCCGAGTCCGCGGTGGACGCCCACGCGCAGCGCTTCGGCGCCTACCCGTACGCCGAGTTGGACGCGGTGCTCGACAACAGCTTCTGGTTCGGCGGCATGGAGTACCCGGGCTTCGTGCTCGACCTGGTCTCCACCACCGCGCTGACCCACGAGATCGCGCACCAGTGGTTCTACGGGATCGTCGGCGACGACGAGTACACCAGCCCGTGGCTGGACGAGTCGTTCACCGACTACGCCACCGACCTGGCGCTCGGCAAGACCGGCAGCAACTGCTGGAGCAGCGTCTCCTGGTCGTCCTCCGCCGAGAAGATCACCGACTCGATGGCGTACTGGGACGCGCACGCGTCCCGGTACTCCACCGTCGTCTACACCTACGGCAAGTGCGCCCTGCACGACCTGCGGCGGCTGATCGGCGACGGCGCGATGAGCACGCTGCTGCACGACTACGCACAGTCGCACTGGTACGGGGTGAGCACCACCGCCGAGTTCAAGGCGGCGGCCCGGGCCGCGGCCGGCACCGATCTGACCTCGTTCTGGACCCAGCACCGGATCGAGGGCTGAGGGCCGGACCGCCCCGACGCACACGGCACCGGGCGCCCCGTGGAGGGGCGCCCGGTGCTCCGCCGTTCGAGTGACACGAGGACCCGGACGGGACGGCCGGTCAGGCCAGCAGCTTCGCCTTCGCCTTCTGGAACTCCTCCTCGGAGATGGCGCCGGTGGTCTTCAGGTCGGCGAGCTTGGCCAGCTGGTCGGCGTGGCTCTGGCCCGTGCCGCCGGCTGCGCCGCCCCCGCCCCCGCCGCCGTCGGCGGCCGCGCGGCGGATGTACGCCTGGAACGCCTCGTCCGTCCGCTGCGCCTGCTCCAGATCGCGCTGGGCCATCGAGCCGCCGCGCGCGATCAGGTAGACCAGCACGCCGATCAGCGGCAGCAGGATGACGAAGATCGTCCAGCCGGCCTTGCCCCAGCCGCCCATGTCCTTGCTGCGGAAGATGTCCGTGATGATCTTGAATAGCAGGAAGAACCAGAGGATGAAGACGAAGAGCTCCAGCATCGTCCAGAAGATGTTGAGCAGCGGGTAGTCGTCCATGGCACTCCCGTCCCAGCCGTTCGCCGGTCGACCGGCGGGCTGTCGGTCCACGGCGGCGCCCCCGCACCGCCCGTCCCAGCCGTCCGGTCCGGACAGGGGACAGAACGAGTCATACCATCGCATTCCGGGCGCAGCACTCGGCGTGTCGGCCGATCGGGGGGCTCCGTGGAGGCCCGCCGTCCGGTCACACCCCGGCAAGCGCGCGGTCACGATTCGGCCGACTGCCGCCGAGGTCGGCAGTCGTCCTTGTGCGGGCCGGGCCGGATGATTTTGACTAGCGCTGCTAGTTAAAAGTCGACGAGGGAGCGCCCGTGAGACCACCCGCCCTGGCTCCGCCCGCCGCCGCACCGACTGGCCCCGCCCCGAAGCCCCGGCTGCGCGGCCTGCCCGAAGAACCGCCCGCCCGGCGGCCCGTCCGGTCCCGGGCCGACACCGCCTCCGAACAGCTGCTCCGCCGCACCGCCGGCCACCTGCTGCAGGACGTCGACGGACTCGCCCGCGAGCTCGTCGCGCAGATCAGCGCACGGGAGCCCGCCTACCCCGCCACCATCGGCCCCGAGGAGCTGCGGCTGGAGGTGCGCACCTCGCTGGAGAGCTCGGTGCGCACCCTGCTCGACCCGCCCGGCACCTGGGAGGCCGCCCGGCTCTGCTCCTGGCAGATCGGCGCCCGCCGCGCCCAGCGCGAACTCCCGCTGGACGCCCTGCTGCACGCCTTCCGGCTCGGCGGGGCCCTGGTCTGGCGACGGCTGGTCGAGACGGCCACCCGCCGCGAGCCCGACCACGCCCACCTGCTGCTGCACAGCGCCGCCGGCATCTGGAGCTTCGTCGACGAGCACTCCGACCTGATCACCCAGGCCTACCGGCTGGTCGAGAGCCAGACCGCCCGCGAGCACCGCGAACGCGCCCGCGCCATGGTGCAGGCCCTGCTCGACGGCACCACCCGGATCACCGACCTGCCCACCGTCGCCGCCGCGCTGGACCTCCCCGAGCGCGGCCGGTACGCGGTCGCCGCCCTCGCCGGACCGGTCGGGCCGCCCCGGCACCCCGCCGAGGCCGCCCCGGTGCTCGCCGAACCACCCCCCGGGGTGCGGATCGTCCGGCACCGCGGCACCGACGGCGAGCACGCCCTCGTCCTGCTCGGCGACGCCGACCCGGCCGAGGTCGCCGCCTGCCTCGGCCACCACCGCGGCGCCCGGGTCGGCATCGGCACCGTCGTCGAGGAGCTCGCCGAGATCGGCGCCGCCCGGCGCTCCGCCGACATCGCGCTGCGCACCTGCACCGCCGACGGCGACGTCGCCCTGCTGCACGAGCGGCTGCCCACCGCCCTGGTCGTCTCCCTCCCCGACTTCGGCACCGCGCTGGTCGACCGGGCACTCGGCGCCGTCCTGGAGCTCGACGTCCAGGACCGCGAGTCGATGCTCAGCACGCTCGACGTCTGGCTGGACAGCGCCGGCTCCGCCCAGCGGGCCGGCACCCGGCTGTTCTGCCACCGCAACACCGTGCTCAACCGGCTGCGCCGGTACGAGCAGTTGAGCGGCCGCAGCCTCAACCACCCGCGCCACCTGGTCGAGTTGTCGCTCGCCCTGGACGCGTACCGGCTGCTGCCGTCCTGACACCGCGGCGCCGCCGCCGGGGCCGTCCTGAAGCCCCGGCGGCGGACCTGCCGTGCACTCTCCCCGCTCCCGGACCGCCCGCGCCGCCCCCGGCCGCCGGTACTGGTCGAGCTCACAACGCGGCCCGCCGGGCGCTGTGCAGCCGCAACGCGTGCCCGTCCCGCCATGGACCGCCGCTGCGCCGCCGTGGTGTCCTGCCGCTCACCCAGAACCGGGCAGACGCCCCCGTCGCCCGAGCTTCCCACCCTCCCGAGCGGCTGCTGCCCCGTGTGCGCGGCCCGGCACTCGGACGCAAGGAGCACCATGAGCCCACCCGAGCGGTCGAGCGCGCTGACCGTCGAGAATCTGCACGTCGCCTACGGGCGCGCCGTCCGGGCGCTGCGCGGGGTCTCGCTGGACCTCCCGGCCGGGCGGATCACCGCCGTCCTCGGCGCCAACGGGGCCGGCAAGAGCACCCTGCTGCGGGCCGTCTCCGGCACCCTCGGCCTGCACCGGGGCGCGATCACCGCCGGGACGGTGGCGGTCGACGGCCGTCCGCTGGCGGAGGACGCGGCCCTGGCCGTGCGCGCGGGCGTCGTCCAGGTCCCCGAGGGCAGACGGGTGTTCGCCGACCTCACGGTCGAGGAGAACCTGCGGGCCGGCGAGCTCGGCCGCGGCCGCCGCGGCGCCGCGACCCGGCGGGAGGCCCGCGAGCGGGTCTTCGCCCTGCTGCCGGTGCTGGCCGAGCGCCGCCGCCAGCGGGCCGGCCTGATGTCCGGCGGCGAGCAGCAGATGCTGGCGATCGGACGGGCGCTGATGGCCGATCCGCGCGTCCTGCTGCTGGACGAGCCCTCGCTCGGCCTGGCCCCGCGGATGGTGCGGCAGATCGGCGCGATCGTGCAGGAGATCAACCGGCAGGGCACTTCCGTCCTGCTGGTCGAGCAGAACACCGCGATGGCCCTCGCCGTCGCGCACCGGGCGCTGGTGCTGGAGAACGGGCTCGTCCGGCTGGAGGGCACCGCCGCGGAGCTCGCCGCCGGCGACGAGGTCCGCCGGCTCTACCTCGGCGCCGCCGAGGAGGACGGCCCGGCCGCCGCCCGTCCGCCCGTCCGCGAGCTGCGCAGGTGGACGGCATGACCGCCCCCGCCGCCCGGCTGGAGGTCCGCGGCATCACCGTCCGGTTCGCCGGCCTCACCGCACTCGACGACGTCTCGTTCACCGTCGAACCGGGCACCGTGCACGCCCTGATCGGCCCGAACGGCGCCGGCAAGTCCACCTGCTTCAACGTGCTCTCCGGCGTGTACCGGGCCGCCTCCGGCAGCGTCGCCTACGGCGGGCGGGAGATCACCGGCATGCCGCCGCACGCCGTCACCGGGCTCGGCATCGCCCGGACCTTCCAGAACATCGTGCTCACCGCGGGCACCGTCGCCGACAACCTGATGCTCGGCCGGCACCGGCTCACCCGGGCCGGGTTCGCCGCCACCGCCCTGCGCCTGCCGGGGGCCGTCCGCGAGCAGCGGCGGCACCGCGCACGGGCCGCCGAGATCGCCGGGTTCCTCGGCCTGGAGGCCCACTTCGACCAGCCGGTCGGCGCGCTGCCCTACGGCGTGCGCAAGCGGGTCGAGCTGGCCCGGGCGCTCTGCGCCGAACCCGGACTGCTGCTGCTCGACGAGCCGGTGGCCGGGATGAACCCCGCCGAACGCCTGGAGACGGCCGACACGATCGCCGCGATCCGCGCCGCCCTCGGCATCTCCGTCCTGCTGGTCGAGCACGACATGGGGATGGTCATGCGGCTCGCCGACACCGTCACCGTCCTCGACTTCGGCCGCCGGATCGCCGACGGCACCCCGGAGGCCGTCCAGCAGGACCCGGCGGTGCTCCGCGCCTACCTCGGACAGGAGGAAGCAGCATGACCCGGCTCGCCGAAACCCTGCTCGACGGGATCGCCCTCGGCTCCGTCTACGCCCTGGTCGCGCTGGGCTTCACCGTCGTCTTCAAGGCCTCCGGGGTGATGAACTTCGCGCACGGCTCCGTCCTGCTGCTCGGCGGCTGGGTGGTCGCCGCCACGCACGGCGCGGTCGGCTTCCCGTTCGCCGTGCTGCTCGGCGCGGCCGCCGCCGCGGCCGCCTCCGGTCTGCTCCACCTGCTCACCGCCCGCGGGCTCCGCGGGGCGGGCGCGCACGTCGCCACCATCCTCACCATCGGGGCCGACCTGGTGCTGCTGACCGCGCTGGCCCGCGCGATCGGCGCCGACTACCTGGCCACCGGCGACCCGTGGGGCCCGGCCGTGGTCCGGATCGGCGGAGTGCACGCCGCCGAGGCCCGGCTGGCCGGGATCGCCGTCTCCGTCGCCCTGATCGGGGCGGTCTTCGCCGCCTTCCGCTGGACCCGCTGGGGGCTGGCGATGCGGGCCGCCTCCGCCGACGAGGAGGCCGCCGCGCTGATGGGGGTACGGCTCGGCCGGATGCGGCTGACCGCCTGGTGCGCGGCCGGTGCGCTGGCCGCCGTCGCCGCGGTCTTCCTGGCCGCCTTCCCCGCGCCGGGCCTGGACCGCTCGACCGGCCAACTCGCGCTCGCCGCCTTCCCCGCGGCGATCCTCGGCGGCCTGGACTCGGCCGCCGGAGCCCTGGCCGGCAGCCTCGCCATCGGCCTGGCCGGCGCCCTCGCCGCCGGCTACCAGGACGCGCTCGGCGCGTTCGGCGAGGGTCTGCCCGGCATCGCCCCGTACCTGGTGATGGTCGCCGTCCTGCTGGTGCGGCCCTCGGGGCTGCTCGGATCGAAGGAGGCCGTCCGTGTCTGAGCTGATCACCGGGCGCCGCGCCGCGGCCGCCGCAGGCGTCCTCGTACTGCTCGCCCTGCCCTTCTACGCGGACGGGTTCTGGCTGCAGAGCGGGCTGTTCGCGATGGCCGCGGTGCTCGGCGCGATCGGTCTCGGCCTGCTCACCGGCACCGCCGGGCAGCTCTCGCTCGGCCACTCCTTCTTCCTCGCCGTCGGCGCGTACGGCTACGTCTGGTTCTCCGGCGGGGCGTCCGGCAGCGGTCCGTCCCGGCTCACCGGGCTCGGCCTGCCGCCGCTGCTCGCCCTCGTCCTCGCGATCGCGCTGGCCGGCGCCGCGGGCGCGGTGTTCAGTCCGATCGCCGGCCGGCTGCGCGGCATGTACCTGGGCGTGGCCACCCTCGCCCTGGTCTTCCTCGGCCAGCACGTGATGCTCAACTCCCGCAGTGTGACCGGCGGTTTCAACGGCCGGCCGGTCGAGCCGATGGCGCTGTTCGGCTTCTCGTTCAGTGACGCCTCGCCGCGTGGCCTGGCCGTGCTCGGCGTGCCCTTCGGCGGCCTCGAACGGCTCTGGTACCTCGGGCTCGCCCTGGTCGCGCTCGGCCTGTTCACCGCCCGCAACCTGCAACAGGGCCGCCCCGGACGGGCGTTGGCCGCGCTGCGGGACAGCGGCACCGCCGCCGCCGTGATGGGCGTGCCGGTCGCCCGGTACCGCTGCGCCGCGTTCACCGTCTCCTGCCTGTACGCCGGGGCCGGCGGGGCGCTGACCGCGCTGGCCTTCAAGCGGGTGGTGCCCGACCATTTCGGGCTCGCCCTGTCGATCGACTTCCTCGCGATGATCGTGATCGGCGGGCTCGGCTCGGTCGGCGGCGCGGCCGCCGCGGCCGTCCTCGTCTCGCTGCTCCCGCAGGTCCTCACCGTGTACGCCGACCGGCTGCCGCTGATCGCCCCCGCGGGCTCGGACGCCTTCGGCGCCACCCCCGGCGAGGCCGCCCGCTACCTGTACGGCGCGGCCGTCGTCCTGATCCTCACCCTCGCCCCGGACGGACTGGCGGGCCTGGCCCGCCGGTACCGGCCGCGGCGCGCGCCGGCCGCCGCTCCCGCGGCCCCGGTGCCCGTCCCCGTGACCGTCTCCCGCACCGCCACCCGTCCCTCGCCCGGCAAGGAGCCGACCCCGTGACCGATCGCAGAACGCTCAGATCCGCAGCCGCCCTCGCCGTCCTCGTGCTCGCCGCGACCGGCTGCAGCACCAAGGCCGACACCTCCTCCGACCGGGTCGGCCAGGACGGGGTGAAGATGGGCCCCGGCGTCACCGGGACGACCATCACCCTCGGCGCCCTCACCGACCTCAGCGGCGTCTACGCCTCGCTCGGCAAGAGCATCGTCAACGCCCAGCAGCTGTGGGTGGAACAGACCAACAAGGTCGGCGGCATCTGCGGCCGCAAGGTCGAGATCAAGGTCAAGGACCACGGCTACGACGTGCAGAAGGGCGTCGCCGCCTTCGCCGAGATCGAGCCCGACTCGGCCATGCTCACCCAGGTGATCGGCTCGCCGGTGGTCGCCGCGCTCAAGCAGGAGATCGACGGCAAGAAGATCCTCACCCTGCCGCTCGGCTGGTCCTCCACCCTGCTCGGCCAGAACTACATCCAGGTGGTCGGCCCCACCTACGACATCGACATGATCAACGCGGTGGACTTCCTGACCCGCAAGGCCGGACTCGCCGCGGGGGACAGGATCGGCCACGTCTACTTCGAGGGCGAGTACGGCGAGAACGCCCTCGCCGGCGCCGAGTACGCGGCGAAGCAGCACGGCTACAGCATCGTCGGACAGAAGATCAAGGCCACCGACACCGACCTCGGCGCCCAGGTCACCGCCCTCAAGCAGGCCGGGGTGAAGGCGATCCTGGTCAGCGCCGGGCCCAAGCAGTCCGCCTCGCTGGTCGGCCTGGCCGCCGCCCAGGGACTCACCGTGCCGGTGGTCGGCTCCGCCCCCACCTTCGCCCCGCAGCTGCTGGACAGCGCCGCCGCCCCCGCCCTGGAGAAGATGTTCTACCTGGTCAGCGGCTACCCGGCGCCCAGCGTCGACACCCCGCGGATGCGCCAGCTGGTGCAGGACTACCAGGCGAAGTACCCGGGCGCGCCGGTGGACAGCGGCGTGGTCAGCGGCTGGGTGGCCGCCCAGGTCGCCGCCGAGGCGCTCAGCAACGCCTGCACCGCCAAGGACCTCACCCGCGAGGGCATCGTGGCCGCCCACCGCAGCCAGAAGGCGCTCAACGTCCTGGACGTGCCGCTCGACTTCACCGACGCCGCCAAGCCCTCGGCGTACGGCTCGTTCATCCTCAAGCCCGCCAAGTCGGCCACCGGCGGCCTCGCCGTCGCCGAGGCCGCCCACGAGGTCGCGGCCACCCGCGGCTACCCGCTGCCCAAGGGCTGATCCCCCCGGGCGGCCGGGCCGGCCCGGCCCCCCCGCTCCCCAGGGGCCCACCCCCCGGGGCGGCGGGCCCGCCCCGCCCCGCCCCCCCCCGTCCCCCGACCGACCGACCGACGAAAGGTGCCAGCCCCGTGTCGCTCTCCCTCGCCTGCATCCTCGCCGAGGCCGCCCGCCGGTACCCCGACCGCACCGCCGTGATCGACGGCCCGCTGCACGAGACGTACGCCGAGCTGTGGGCCGGCGCACTCGCCCGCGGCGGCGCGCTGACCGCACTCGGCGTCCGCCCGGGCGACCGGGTCGCCCTGATGGTGCCCAACACCGTCGAGTTCCCGCGCGCCTACTACGCGGTCCTCGCCGCCGGGGCGGTCGTCGTCCCCGTCCACCTGCTGCTCACCCCGGCCGAGGCCGCGTTCGTGCTGCAGGACAGCGGCGCCCGGCTGCTGCTCGTCGACCACGCGCTCGCCGGGGCCGGCGCCGAGGCCGCCTGGCTGGCTGGCATCCCCGCGATCGGCGTCGGTGCCGCGACCGGGCAGCACGAGCCCGGTGCCGCGGCCGGGACGCCGGACCCCGACCCCGGCTGGCAGGGCGTCCTGCCGCGGCTGGAGGAGACCGCGGCCGCCCCGCTGCGCAGCTACGCCACCCGGCAGCCCGAGGACCCGGCCGTGCTGCTGTACACCAGCGGCACCACCGGCCGGCCCAAGGGCGCCGTGCTCACCCAGCTCAACCTGGTGATGAACGCCGTGGTCAACGCCTTCGACGCCAACGACGTCACCCCCGACGACGTGGTGCTCGGCTGCCTGCCGCTGTTCCACGCCTACGGCCAGACGGTGGCGATGAACACGACCTTCCGGGTCGGCGCCACCCTCGTCCTGATGGGGCGGTTCCGGCCGGAGCAGGCACTGGAGCTGATGGTCCGCCACCGGGCGACGGTCTTCCACGGCGTCCCCACCATGTACGCGGCGCTGGTCGAGGCCGCCGCCCGCAGCCGGCCGGAGGGGCTGGCGCTGCGGATGTGCGTCTCCGGCGGCGCCGCCCTGCCGCTCGCCGTGCTGGAGGACGTCGAGGAGCACCTCGGCGCCCCCGTCTTCGAGGGGTACGGGCTCTCCGAGACCTCGCCGACCGCGGCCGTGAACCAGCCGCACTTCGGCCGTCGGGCGGGCACCGTGGGCCACCGGGTCTGGGGCGTCGAGGTCGAGATCGCCCGGCCCGGCACCGGGCCGCTGGAGCTGCTGCCCACCGGCGGGATCGGCGAGATCGTCGTCCGCGGCCACAACGTCTTCGCCGGGTACCACCGGCTGCCGGAGGCGACCGCCGAGGCGATGGCGGACGGCTGGCTGCGCACCGGCGACCTCGGCACGCTGGACGCGGACGGCTTCCTCACCGTCGTCGACCGGACGAAGGACGTGGTGATCCGCGGCGGCTTCAACGTCTACCCGAGCGAGGTCGAGGACGTGCTGCTGCGGCACCCGGCGATCGCCCGGGTCGCGGTGATCGGCCTGCCGCACCCCCGGCACGGCGAGGAGGTCTGCGCGGTCGTCGTCCCCGCCGACCCCGCCGACCCGCCCGCCCCCTCGGAGATCACCGCCTGGGCCTCCGAACGGCTCGGCCGCCACAAGTACCCGCGCCAGGTCGAGATCGTCGCCGAACTCCCGCTCGGCCCCAGCCTCAAGGTCCTCAAGCGCGAACTCCGCCGCACCGTCACCCCGGCGGCGAACTGACCCGGGCCGCACCGGTCCGGCGGAAACGGGGTGGCGGCCGGGCCGGTCAGCCGGCCAGGGCGGCGCGGCGGGGAGCGTGCGGGTCGGACCACGCCTGGGCGGGGCGGTGCCGGGCGCGTTCGCGGGCGTAGGCGCGCAGCAGCGGCTCGTAGCGGTACCGGCCGGGCTCGCGGGCGGTGAGCAGGCCGGCGTCGGTGAGCCGTTCCAGGACGCGTTCGGCGCGGGCCGGGGGTTCGCCGAGCAGGCGGGCGGCGGTGCTCAGGCCGACGGTGTCGGTCGGGGCGAGGGCCAGCAGGTGGAAGGCGCGGGCGGTCGGCGGGTCGAGGCTCTCGCAGCCCGCCGCGAAGGCCGCGCGGACGTCCAGGCTGCCGAGGCAGAGTTCGTCCAGGGCACGGCCCTCGTCGACGATCCGCTCCACCAGGTGCCGGACCGTCCAGGAGGGCCGGGCGGCGAGCCGGGCACCGCAGATCCGCAGGGCCAGCGGCAGCCCGCCGCAGGCGGCGGCGAGCTGGCCGAGCGCCCGGGGTTCGGCGTCCGCCCTGGCCGGGCCGACCAGCCGGGCGAGGAACTGCCGGGCCTCGTCGGCGGGCAGCGGCCCGAGGTGCAGGGCGTGGCTGCCGCCGAGGTCGGGCAGCCGGGTACGGGCGGTGACCAGGGCGGAGTTGCCGGGCCCGGCGGGCATCAGCGGCCGGATGTGGGCGCTGTCGCGGGCGTCGTCCAGGACGACCAGTGTCCGTCGGCCGGCCAGCAGCGAGCGGAACAGTGCCGTCCGGGAGTCGGTGTCCTGCGGAACGGCGGCGGCGGGCACGCCGAGGGCCAGCAGGAAGCTGCCGAGCACGGCGTGCGGGGCGGCCGGCTGCCGGCGGCTGCCCCGCAGGTCGGCATAGAGGATGCCGTCGGGGTAGGCGCCGCGGGCGTCGTGCGCGGCGTGCTGGACGAGGGCGCTCTTGCCCGCACCGGGCTGGCCGCTGACGACCGCGATCAGCGGGGCGCGGCGGTTGTCGGCGGTGAGCAGCGCGGCGAGGTCGGCGGCCGGCTCCGTCCGGCCGGTGAAGTCGGTCAGGCCGGGCGGGAGTTGGAAGGGGGTGACGAGGACGGTACGGGTGCGGGCGGCCGGGCGGGCGGGTGCGGCGAGGGCGGGGTCGGCGCGCAGGATGCGGCCGTGCACGGTGCGGATCTCGCTGCCGGGGTCGACCCCCAACTCGTCGGCGAGCACCCGGCGGACCTCCCCGTACACGGCGAGCGCCTCGGACTGGCGGCCGCTGCGGTAGAGGGCGGTCATCAACTGGGCCCAGAGGTGCTCGCGTTCGGGGTGGGCTGCGGTCAGCGTCCGCAGTTCGCCGAGGAGTTCGGTGTGCCGGCCGAGGGCGAGCGCCGCTTCGGCCCGGCCTTCGAGGACGTCGAGACGGGCTTCGGCGAGCCGGCCGGCCTCGGAGCGCCGCAGCGCCTCGGAGGGGACGTCGACGAGGGCGGGTCCGCGCCAGAGCGCGAGCGCCGCCTCGTAGTGGGCGGCGGCCTGCTCGGCGTCGCCGTTGCGGAGCCGGTCGTGGCCGAGGTCGCGCAGCCGGGTGAACCGGTCGGCGTCGAACTCCTCGGCGGCGACGACCAGGAGGTAGCCGCCGGCCTCCGTGGCGAGCCGGTGCCCGGCCTCGCCGAGGGCCTTGCGCAGCCGCATCACGTAGTTGCGCAGGGTGGTGGCGGCGGTGCGCGGCGGCCACCCGTCCCACACCGTGTCGGCCAGTACGTCGGCCGGTACGACCTGCCCTCGCCGGACGAGCAGGGCCGCCAGCAGCGCCCGCTGTTTGGCCGCGGCCACCGGGCGGTCGCCCTCCGCGTCCCGCACCAGCAGCGGCCCGAGTATTCCGAACTCCATCCCCACGCTCCCCCACACCTCGGCCTGGTGCGCCGGGCGGCGGGGCCCGTCCCCCGGTCCGCCGCCCGGCGTGACTCCGTTCTATGCCGGTGCGGGGTTGACCGGTGGATCTTGCGGTGACGGCCAATCAACTCCGGGCAGCGCCGATCTTCCGAGGTGGGCGCGGACGGCGGCGCGGCACGGCCGACCCGCTCCGGGGCGCGGGCGGGGGGGGGGGGGGGGGGGGGTTCGGCCGGGCCCCCCCCCGCCCCCCCCCCGCCCGGGCAACCAATCTCCCTTAA
>NZ_BAAALD010000044.1:0-28642 GCF_039528095.1 Kitasatospora arboriphila | reverse complement strand
CGATCTGCGGGGGGGGGCGGGGACGGCGGCGCGGCACGTCCGACCCGCTCCGGGGCGCGGACGGGGACGGCGGCGGGGCGGATTCGGCCGGGCCGGCGCCGGCCCCCGTCCGGGCCGGTCAATCAATTCCGGTCAACGGCCGGTTCAGCCGCAGTGGCTCCAGCCGCTCGTCCAGGTGGTGCCTCGGTAGGAGCCGCCCCAGTCGACGCAGGTGCCCGTCGCGTCCAGCGTCACCGGGCCCGCGTAGTAGGTGAAGCTGCCGGGGTTGGCGGCACTGGCGCCGCCCTGCACCGTGAGGGTGGCGTCCATCGGGACGGCGCCGGAGGGCCGGTCGGCCAGGGTGACCACGCAGTTGCGGCCGCTGGAGGCCTCGTACAGCAGGTAGGCGGTGGCGCCGCCGAACGCGTGCGAGTCGATCACGCCGAAGCCGGGGCCGCAGACCTGGGCGGGGGTGTACGGGTTGGCGGTGGAGGTCGCGACCGGGGTGATGTAGCCGTCGATGCGGTAGCCGTGGGCGGGGTCGACGGTGCCGGGCACGCTGCCGACCGCGCGCTCGGAGGCGGGGACGGTCAGCGACACCACGGAGGAGCTCTTGGCGAACGCTGGCTCGTCGACGGCGTTCGGGTCACCGTTCCAGTCGCCGTTGGCGGTCACCACCGAGCCGTCCGCGCCGACCGAGGTGACGATGCCGACGTGGTGGACGACGGCGCCCGAGCCGGTGCCGGTGCCGTAGATCACGGCGTCGCCGGGCTGCGGCTGGTAGGTGGCCGCGGTGTGCAGGGTGCCGTTGTTCTGTCCGTAGGTGCGGAAGCTGACCGCGGAGGCGTCGAGTCCGGTGACGGCGAGTCCGGCGTTGCGCCACGCCCAGATCGCGAAGTCGGCGCACCAGTACTCGGGGACGCCGGCCCAGCCGACGCAGCTGTGCTCGAACTGGGAGCCGCCCAGGGTGTTGTGGGTCGGTGTGTCGGCACAGGTCCCGGCGGAGCGGCCGACGTTGGCGGCGGCGAGCTGGGCGGCGGTGGCCGCGGCGGCCGCGGCGGTGGCGGGAGCGGCCGGGACCGCAGCGGCGGACGGCGTCGCGGCGGCGGGCGGGGTCGGGGCGAAGGCGGTGAGGCCGAGGGCGAGGGCCGCGACCAGCGGGGCCAGCCGGCGCAGGGCGAACGTGGGTTTCACCGTTCTCCTCAGGACGAAGGGGCTGTGGGGGCGCCGCGGTGCGGCGACGGGATCCGTGCCCGTCGCCGCACCGCAGTGGCCGCATCCTCCGCCGTCGGCGTAGCGCCCCGGTCGCGCGGCCGAACCCGGCGGCCCCGGACCTGCGGTGACAACTCGTCAGGTAATGGGCGTCAGGTGATGGGCGTCAGCCGTGCCCCTGGTCGGGGTAGCGGCAGGCGGCCTTGCGGGCGCGGGCCAGGTCGGCCTCCGGGAGTCCCGCCGCCGGCAGCGTGCCGGTGGGCGCGGGCTGGGCGATCAGCCGGGCGTCCGCGACGGTGGTCGGCCCGTCGCCGCCGAAGCAGGCCACCGCCACCACCGGCACGGCCGAGCCACCGCCGCCGGCCGCGCCGCCCTCGGCCGGTGCGGCGGGTCGCCAGGTCACCTTGAAGCCGGTGGCGGCCTCGGAGGTGAAGCCGATCTGCTGCCACTGGGGCATGGCGCTGCCCGATCGGGGCAGGTAGGCCGCGTAGCCGACGATCGCCACGTGGTCGCCGGTGGCGCGGAGTTCGAGCGCGCCGGGGGCACCGGCGGGTGCGGCCGCGGCGAGCGCGATCGAGGAGGCCGGGGCCACGCCGTCCGGGCAGTCGGCGGGGCGCAGCCCGGCGGGCGGGTTGCCGTGGACGACGGCGGAGGAGACGTAGCCGCCCGTGGCGAGCCGGAACCACCGGACGTCGGGCGAGCCCGAGGTGGTGTCGAGCACGACGTCGCCGAGGCAGAAACCGGTGAGGGCGAGGCGGCAGCCGCTCGGGAGCTGGGCGACGACGTCCGCGCTGAGGCTGGCGCCGGCCCGCACCCGGGTGGTGGCGTTGTACGTCTCGCCGGCGAAGAGGGCGGGGGTGGTGCCGTCCGCGGCCGGACAGCCGATCGCGGAGGCGGCCATCGCGGAGGCCGAGGCCATCGGAGCCGCACCGGCGGAGGGGTGGTTCGCCGCGGAGGAGGTGGACCGCACCACCACCAGGACGAGGACGACGGTGAGGGCGAGCACGGCGGCCGTGCCCGCGGTCGTCCAGCCGACCGGCCATCGGCGTGCCGGAGCGGATTCGGCGAGGTCGGTGGGTGCAGTGGTGTCGGGGGCGGACGGGGCTAAGTCGGCGGATGCCCCGGCCGCCTTGCCGTCGGCCTTCCCGGCGGACTCCGCGGCGGGCTTCCCCGCGGCCGGTGTTGCCGCTGCCGCGGCTGTGGGTTCGGCTGTGGGTTCGGCGGCGGCGGTGGCGAGGGTGGTGGCCGGCGGTGCGGGCTCGGCGGGGGCCGGCGGCGCCCCGGCGTCGGACGCCAGTCGCTTGTCGACCTCCTGCCAGCGCCTGGTCCACGCGGCCACGTCGCCGCCGCAGGCGCCCACGTAGGCCTGGGTGACCTCCAGACTGGGGAACCGGACACCGCCGGCGGCATCGCTCAGGGTGGTTGCGCCGAAGCCGGCCCGGTCGGCCAGAACCCGGTATGTGGGGTTCCCCGCCTGCTCCCTGACGATCCGTAGGTCGTAGGCGAAGGCCGGTACCGGGCCGTCGGCCGGATCGACGGGGCGCGGTTTGCGGGCCACAGGGTCTCCTCAGCTGACGGGTCGACAGTTCGCTCGGGAAACTCACGGGATCTGCCCCGTGTTCCTTCACTGTGTGCACGGATGGTGTGAATTCGATCACTCATGCACACGCCATATTCATGACATGGACATAACCGGTCGTCGCGCCCGTCTCGCGGCCGCGCTACGGCCGCGCTACGCCGCGGATACGCGCAGCGGCGAGACTTCGGCGGGGGCCGCGCCCGACGCCGCATCGGGCGCGGCCCCCGCCGCACCGACTCACCACCGGGGATGCCCTTGTCCTACGACACCGCCCCCACCGGGCCCGACGACCGCGGCGACGCGGACGCGGCCGTGGTGGACCTGCTGGTCCGCACCTACCCGCCGGAACTCGTGGACGCGGCGATCGCGGCCTGCGGCCGCACCGAGCGCAGACGCCGTCTCCTGCCGGCCCGCCGGATGGTCTACTTCGTCCTCGCGATGGCCGCCTTCTCGCCCGCGCCCTACCTGGACGTGATGCGCCGTCTGGAGTCCGGCCTGCGCCGCGCAGGGCTCAGCCAGCCCGGCCCGTCGGCCGGCAAGGCCGCCATCTTCCAGGCGCGCGAACGCCTGGGCAGCGGCCCGCTGGAGGTCCTGTTCCGGGACTCCGCGCTCCCCGGCACCGAAGCCGGCACCGGCGAAGCGCCCGCTCCACGGCATTGGTCCGCGCCGCCGCACCACTCCGCGCCGCACTGGCGGGGCCGCACCCTGCACCTGCTCGCCGAGCAGCGCACCGCCGCCTCCCGGCACACCTCCCCCACCCCGCGGCTCACGGTCACCGGACTGCTGGACGGCGGCACCGGCGAGGTCGTCGACGCCGTCTGGGACGCGTCCGGCGCACCCGCGACCCTGCTCCGCTCCGTCGGGCCGGACACCCTGCTGGTCGTCCAGGGACCGGCCCCGGACCACGCGCTGGCCGCTGCGGCGGCGGCCCGCGGCACCGGCGTCGCCTGGCGGCTGCCGACCGCCCGGCTGCCGCTGCAGCCCGAACGGCGGCTCGAGGACGGCTCGTTCCTCGTCCGGCCGCGCGGCGTGCCGCTGCGGGTCATCGGGGCCGGCCTGGTGACCACCCTGCTCGACCCGTCCCTGGCCCCCGCCGACGAACTCCTGGCCGCCACCGACGCGGTGCCCGACGGCCGCCTGCTCGGTGCGGCCCTGCTCGCCGCCGGACCGGACGCCGCACCGCTCACCAGCCGCACCGCCGAGGGCGTCGACCAGGAGCTGTACGGCCGGCTGCTCGTGCACAACGCCCGGCGCCGCGCCGCGGACCTGGCCGCCTTCGCCTGCGGCCCGTGCCCGGGGGCCCGGTGAACCGTTCCTAAGCAAACGACATTGCCCGCCGCGAAATCGCGCGGCTAGCGTTCCGTCCGGTCGGCCTCGCCGCCGCCGCGCCCGCGACCCCGGCGCGGCGGGCAACGCCCTCGCCGAGAACCACGTCGGCCCGTTCCACACGCGAACCACCAGGACCGGTCGGGCGCACCTCCGCGCCTGCGACCGCCGCCCGCCGGCCACCGGCCACCGGCCACCGGCCGGACGCGCCTCGTGCACACCCGACGGGCACGCCCTGCCGGAGTCCGGCCGCGCCACCGCCGGGCGGCCCCGGCCCGCCCCGCCGCGCGACCATCCGCACCCGCCCCGAGGAGCCCCCAGGCATGCCCGGACCATCCCGCCTCCTGACCGCCCTGGCGGCCGCCCTGGGAGCGGCGGCAGTCCTCGCCTCGGCCACCGGCTGCTCGGGCTCCGCCGGCGCGGCCCCCGCCACCCACGCCCCGGCGCCCACCCCGACCGTGACGGACCGCCTCGACCTGCGCCTGCCGCTCGCCGACCACCTGCTCACCCCGCAGGCGCGGCGCGACCTCGACCGCGCCGCGCGGAAGCTGGTCGACCAGTGCATGCGCCGCTTCGGCTTCGCCCTCGCCGACGATCCGGTCGTGGCAGGCAGCGACCCCACCACTCCGGCCCGGATGCGGTACGGGGTGACCAGCGCGCAGCAGGCGAGGACCACCGGGTACCACGCCGCCCCGGCCGACCCCGGCCGATCGGCCACGCCCACGGCCACACCCGGGCCCCGGAACACCGACCCGGGGTACCTGCTCGTGCTGCGCGGCAACGGCACGGCCGGCACCAACGGCGGCACCCCCGCGCCCCACGGCTCCCGCACGGTGCCGCCGGGCGGCTGCACGGGCGAGATGACGAAGGAACTCTCCGGACGGGCGGTCTTCCTCGGCGATCCTCCGCTGGTGCGCGAGATCGATGCGAAGGGCTTCGCCGAGTCGCAGCGGACGCCCGCCGTGCAGGAGGCGTTCCGCGGCTGGTCCGCGTGCATGCTCGCCAGCGGCTTCCACTACGGCACGCCGCTGGACGCCGCCGCCGACCCGGCCTTCGCGGGGGAGAGCCCGGGCCGCGGCGAACAGCGGACGGCCGAGGCGGATGTCGCCTGCAAGCAGCGGGGCAACGTGGTCGGCATCTGGTTCGCCGCCGAGGTGGACCGGCAGCACGCCCTGATGGCGGGGCACGAGGACGAGTTGCGCACCATCGGGATCCAGCTGCAGGAGCAGGCGGTCCGGGTCGACGGCACCCTCAACACCGCGGGCTGAGCCCGCACGGACCCCGGCGGGGCCGGTCGGCAGCGGCTCTGCCGGCCGGCCCCGTCGGCACCAACTGCCGCAGGCGGCAGGTTGGTTCGGGTACAGTGCGGAGCCATGGAGACATGGGGGGCGGCACTGTACGGGGACCCGTGCGCGGCCTGCGGCTTCGCCTGGTCGGCGACGCCCGCGGACTGCCTCGCGGTGGTGGGCGAACTGCCGCGGCGGTTCCGGGAGTTGCTGGACGGCCGGACGGGCCGCGAACGCCACCCGGAGCTGGAGTGGACACCTGCCGCCTACGTCAGCCACGTCACCGACAACCTGCGGATCTGGGCCGAGCGGCTCGCCGGCGCCCGGCTGGCCGGCGCCGCCGACGTCGGCGGCTACGACCCCGACCTGGTCGCCCGGGGCCGCCGCTACCTGGAGATCGCCCCGGCCGCCGCCCTCTGGTCGCTCGACCGCGCGGTGCAGGCCTGGACGGAGTCGGTGACCGCCGCCGTCGCGGCGGGCACCGTCCTGCAGCACGCCACCCGCGGCCCCCAACCCGCCGGGGCCATCGCCCGCAACAACGCCCACGACGGCCACCACCACGTCCACGACGTCCGCCGCATCCTGCAGCACGCCGACACCCGGTGAACCCGGGCCCGTCCGCGGAGCGCCCCGCCGCTCGGCGCTTCCGAGGCGGTCGCCCCACCGGCCGGAAGGCTGCGCATCCCGTACCCGGGCAGCGGAGCGACCGCCGGGCGGCACCGGCGCCGGGCCTGAGCGGCCGTCACACCTGCTTGGGGGCCCAGTACGGGTCGCGGCC
Source organism: Kitasatospora arboriphila (assembly GCF_039528095.1). Classification (NCBI taxonomy): domain Bacteria; kingdom Bacillati; phylum Actinomycetota; class Actinomycetes; order Kitasatosporales; family Streptomycetaceae; genus Kitasatospora; species Kitasatospora arboriphila. Next base: position 22,482 of record NZ_BAAALD010000044.1, on the reverse strand, counting down.
GGAGGCGGCCAGGGCGCGGTCGAGCAGCGGGGCGTCGACGGGGAGCGGGACGGGGTCGGCGAAGCCGCCGAACTGCCGGTAGAGCTCGGCGTTCTCCTCGACCACGGTGAGGACCAGGTCGGCCAGCTCGTCGGGTACCTCGACCTCGGTGCCGGTGGCGCGGGCGACGTCCCAGCCGTGCAGCACCATCTCCTTGATCAGCATCTTGGCGATCGACTCGGCCGGGACGGGCGTGCCGCCGAGGTCCACCTCGCCCTCCCAGACGGCCGGGTCGGCCCAGGCCGCGACGGCCCGGTCCAGCTGTGCGGCGTAGTCCTCGGCCCAGGCGGCGTCGGTGGTGAAGTCGCGGGCGACCAGGTCCTCCGGCAGCGGGGTCCGCAGGGCGCGGTGCTCCAGGCCGTGCGAGGTGTACAGCACCCAGTGGTTGACCAGGGCCCGGGTGTCGAAGTCGGTGCAGGGGGTGGGGCCGTCCAGGTGCTCGGGGCGGACGCCGCGGGCGATGCGGGCGGCCTCGGCGGCGGCGCTGGACATCCGGGGGTGCAGGGGGTGACCGTTCATGCGTCCGATCCTGCGCCGACGCCCCGGCCGCGGTCTTGAAGAAACGCGACGGCCCGGCCGCGCCGCGCCCACTACCCTGGCCGGCATGAGTGCACCGGACCTGGGACGCGGGGTGCTCCACCCCGGCCGGGCGGCGGCCGTGATCGAACTGGACCGGCGCGAGCCCGCCCCCGGAGCGGACCGCTTCGTCGAGTTCTACTGGCTGGTGCGCTGGGACTGCCGCGACCGGCCGCCGTACGAGCAGAAGGTGCTCTCCCACCCCCATGTGCACCTGGTCTTCGAGGAGCCCCGGGCGAGGGTCTACGGGGTGGACCGCTCGCTGTTCGTCCGCCGGCTGGAGGGGCGGGGGCACGCGCTCGGGGTGAAGTTCCGGCCCGGCGGCTTCCGCCCGTTCACCGACCGCCCGGTCTCCGGCCTCGCCGACCGGTCGGTGCCCGCCGCCGAGTTCTTCGGCCCGGAGGCCGACCGGCTGAACGAGGACATCATGGCCGGCCCCGCCGACCCGGAGCGGCTCCGCGCCCTCGCCGACGCCTTCCTGCTCGCCCGGCTGCCCGAGCCCGACCCGACGGCCGACCGGGTAGCCGCCATGGTCGAGCGGATCACCTCCGCCCCCGAACTGCACCGGGTCGACGACCTCGCGGCGGAGTTCGGCCTCGGAGTCCGGCAGTTGCAACGGCTGTTCGCCGAGTACGTCGGCGCCTCGCCGAAGTGGGTGCTGCGGCGGGCCCGCCTGCACGAGGCGGCCCGGCACGCCGACAGCGGCGCGGACGTCGACTGGGCGGCCCTCGCCGCGGACCTCGGCTACGCCGACCAGGCCCACCTCACCCGCGACTTCACCGCCGCGGTCGGCACCCCGCCCGCCCGGTACGCCCACGGCTCCCGCTGACCGTCCACGGCCCCGACCTGCGGCCATGCATCGCCGCGTCACGCTGTGCTACCGTCCGGCTACGGAACAAAAGTTGACCCCGGCGGTGCGCCAACACCCCGGGGCCTGACACGGGAGCACACACTCCACATGCACGTCCACTTTATCGCGCCCGACCGGTATGTCCGGGCACCACACGAGATCGTCCGGCACCCGCGTCTGCGGGCCACCGCCAAGTCCCTGCTGCTGTGGGCGCTCTCCCTGCCGCCCGGCACCCGGGAGACCGTCCTGACGATCGGTCACCGGATGGCCGAGGGGCGCATGGCGGTCTCCCGCGCCCGCAACCAGCTGATCGACGAGGGCTACCTGCACGTCCGCCGCCGCCAGCACCCCACCAAGGGCACCTGGACGACGGACGTCATGGTCACCTCCGTCCCGCTCCGCACCGCCGAGGAGATCGCCGCCGCCTGGGAGGGCGCCGCAGCGAACGACCGCACCGCGGCAGCCGCAGACACCCCGGCGTCTCCTGCGCGTCGAATCCCGGCACTCGGCCGGTCGAAGGGTCGGCAGGTCGGCACTTCACCCGATTCCAAGACTGCGGAGAACACTCCACCACCCGAGGGGGCCTGCGGGCCCGAGGCCCGCCTGCTCCTCGAACTCGCCCGGCACGACCCACGGTTGCGCCTGAGTACGGCCGAGGCCGCCGCCCTCGCCCCGCTGGCGGCCGACTGGCTCACCCGGGACGCCCGACCGCACCGCCTCCTGCACACCCTGCTGGCCGGCCTGCCCGAACGCATCCACGCCCCGCAGGCCCTGCTCCGCACCCGTCTGCAGCGCAGCATGCCCGCGGCCCCGCCCACGGCGGCGCCGGCGCCCCGGGGAATCCCGTCGGACCTCCCGCCCGCCCGGGTCGACGCGGCCGCCGCGGAACGCAACCGGATCGGCGCCGGCCGTGCCCGCGAACTGCTCCGCGGGGCCCGGATCCCCCGCCCGGTGCCGGCGCTGTAGCCGGGCCGTCCGCGGGGCCCGATGTCAGTCCTCGTCGAAGAAGTCCTCGACCGTGTCCTCGACGACGTCCTCCACGATCCCGCCGCCGACGAACCCGACCGCGGCACCGGCCGCCGCCCGACGATAGCGGCCGAGGTCGGCCCGGGGGCGGCACCTCGGCGGCGGTGTCCCCTCACACCCGGGGGCCGACGCGGCGGACGAGGGCGGCGCCGAGGGCGGTGGCGGCGGCGAGGACGGGCCACAGGAGGTGGGGGCCGGCGGCGAGCAGGGCGGTCAGGGCGGCGGGGGCGGCGGCGCGGCCGAGGCCGCTGGAGAGCTCCCAGCGGGCGAGGGCCCGGCCGAGGCGGGCGGGCGGTGCGGCGGCGACCACCAGGGCGGTGCCGGTGCCGGTGTAGAGGATCTCGCCGGCGGTGTAGAGCACCGAGACACCCGCGACGGCCGCGGCCCCGGCCGTGCCGCCGAGCGAACCGGCCGCCCAGAAGCCCAGGTAGGAGAGGGCGAGCACCAGACCGGAGGCGGCCAGGACGGACCTCCGGGAGCGGCGGGAGATCCACAGCACCACGGCGAGCTGGGTGGTGATCACCAGCACGGTGTTGCCGACGAAGATGCCCGAGGACCAGGCCGGTGCGACGTGCAGGGTGGTCACCAGCAGGGCGGGCAGGGCGACTTCGAGCACGTCGAAGCAGAAGGCGTACGGCAGGTTGGCCACGCCCAGCAGGGCGGTGCCGCTCCGCCCCTCGGCGGCCGGCCCGTCGACAGGGGTGTCCTGCCGGGCGGCGGCCGGCGGGACGGTGAGCCGCAGCGACCAGACCAGGCCGGCGGCCAGCAGGCAGGCGAGGGCGGTGGCCAGGGCGAGGGTCCGCAGGGCGCCGGTACCGCCCGCGGTCGCCGCGGTGGCGGCCAGGGCCCCGACGCCGAGGCCCGCGTTGCGCAGCGCCCGTCCGGCGGCGAGGGCGGCGTCCCGCAGCCGGCCGTCGGTGAGTGCGGCGACCACCGCGGCGTGCGCGGTCGGAAAGGCCTGGCTGCCGATGCCGAGCAGCACGGCCGCCGCGGTGAACCCGGCCGCGCCGGAGGCGACCAGCAGCACAGCAACGCCGGCCGCCCGGACGAGCAGCGTCGCGGCCACCGGCAGGCTCCGTGCGCCGCGGTCGATCCAGCGTCCGGTCAGCGGCACGGCGGCCAGGCCGGCCAGCATGCCGGCGGAGAGGGCGAGTCCGGCGGTGCCGACGCCGAGGCCGATCACCCCGACGCCGTACAGCAGCAGGAAGGGGCGGAGCAGGCCCGCGCCGAGTGCGTCGACGAGGACGGCGAGGCCGTAGCGGCGGCCACCGGCGATGCTCAGCAGGCGGGCGGTGCCGGGGAGTTCGGCGGCCGGGGAGGCGGTCGGGGCGTCAGCCGTCGCGGCGGGGCAAACGGGGCGGTCGAGGAGGGTCATGGCGGCCACGCTGCGCCGCCGAGCGGGGCGGTGGCACGCGGATTGACGGTCCCCGTCAACCGTCGGCGGGCGGGTGGGGACGGGATGGCAGGATCGCCGGCATGAGTCTGACCGTCGACGTCACCGGCCTGCCTGCCGAGGCGCTGCTGTTCGCGCCGTCCCCGCTGGCGGAGCTGAACGCGATGCTGCACGTCCTCGCGGAGCCGGCGCACCATCCGGAGCTGCACGGCTGGGCGGCGGCCACCACCGGTGCGCTGCCCGCGGGCCTGGCGGACCGGCTGCTGGAGGCGGACTTCCTGTGGCGGTCCTCGCGGGCCGACTTCCTCTTCCCGGCCCTGCCGGGTGCCACGCTGGCGGAGGAGCTGGACGCGGTGGACCGGCTGGAGGACGAGCTGTACACCGCGGCGGCGCTGGTCACCACCTGCGGTTCGTCCCGGCTGTCGTACCGGCCGGCGGGTTCGCCGCTGACCGATCCTGCGGCGGCCGAGCGGGCGCGGGACCTGGCGGCGGCCCGGGGGCCGCGGCAGGCGGCCTTCGCCGACCGGCTGCGCGCCGATCCGCCGGCCGCCCGGGCGGCCGTGCGCCGGCTGCTGGAGGACTGCGAGCGGGCGTTCTTCGCGGACGCCTGGCGCCGGGTGCTGCCCTCGCTGGCCGCGGACGCCCGGCAGAAGGCCGACCTGCTGGCCCGGCGCGGCCCGGCGGAGGCGCTGGCCGCGGTCTCCCCGGTGATCGTGCTGGACGAGGCGGAGCCGGGGCGGCGGCGGATCGTCGTCGACAAGCTGCAGGACAACACGGCCAGTGCGGTCGCGGCGGGCGGGGTGACGTTCATCCCGAGCGCCTTCGGGCGGCCGCACCTGCCGGTGGTGTACGCGGCCGGGTGGCGTCCGGTGCTGCAGTACCCGATCGCCGAGGCTGGCGGCACCGACCCGGTGTCGCTGGCGCTCGTCCAGCAGCGGCTGGAGGCGCTGGCCCACCCCGTCCGGCTGCGGCTCGCCCGGACGATCGCGCGCGGCCCGCACACCACGGGCGAGCTCGCCGACGCCTGGCAGCTCACCGCCCCCGAGGTCTCCCGCCACCTCGCGGTGCTGCGCAGGGCCGGGCTGCTGACCACCCGCCGCCGCGGCCGCTACGTGCTGTACGAGCTGGACCTCGCCACCAGCGCCCGGCTCGGCGGCGACCTGCTGGAGGCCGTGCTGCGCTGAGCCCGGCCGGGATCGTACACCGATCGGTTTCCTCGCGGCGGCGCGGGCGGTAGCCTCGGCGGCATGGACACCCAGGTGAAGCCCTCCCCGCGCGACCGGCTGCTCGACGCCGCGACCGAGCTCTTCTACCGGGAGGGCGTCGGCACCGGGATCGACGCACTGTGCAAGGCGGCGGGGGTGTCCAAGCGGTCCATGTACCAGCTGTTCGACAGCAAGGACGAGGTGATGGCGGCCGCCCTGGAGCGGCGCGCGCCCGGGTACGCGGCGCTGCTGCTGCCCGCGGCGGACGACCCGCGCCCGCCCCGGGCCCGGGTGCTGCACGTCTTCGAGCGACTGGAGGAGCTCTCCCGGGCGGAGGACTACCGCGGCTGCCCGTTCCTGGCGGTGCAGGTCGAGCTGAAGGACGGGGCGCACCCGGCGAGCGCGGTCGCCGCCCGGGTCAAGCAGGCGCTGACCGACTTCTTCCGGGCCGAGGCCGAGCGTGGCGGGGCCGCCGATCCCGCGCTGGTGGCCCGGCAGTTGACGCTGGTCTTCGACGGCGCGAGCGCCCGGGCCGGGGCGGCCGGGGAGTCGCTGGCGGGGCTGGTGGTGCCGACGGCGACCGCCCTGCTGGACGCGGCCGGGGTGCACTGAACCCCGGCCGCAGCCGGCCCGCGAAGACCGTTCCACCGGAGGGTACTCACGGGTAACATGCCCTGCACGGTCTGGCACCCAAGGGAGTCGAGCATGCACGGCACGGACGGAACCCCGGTCGGAACGGGCTTCTTCGACTCGGTCGACGAGGTCGCGGCCCGGCTCGCCGAGGTCGGCTACCTCGCCTCGACCGCCGTCGCCACCACCGTGTTCCTCGCCGACCGGCTCGGCAAACCGCTGCTCGTCGAGGGCCCGGCGGGCACCGGCAAGACCGAACTCGCCAAGGCCGTCGCCCGGCTCGGCGCCGCCCGGCTCGTCCGGCTGCAGTGCTACGAGGGCATCGACGAGGCCCGCGCGCTCTACGAGTGGAACCACGCCAAACAGCTGCTGCGGATCACCGCCGGCCGCGACGAGAACTGGGACGAGGCCCGCACCGACGTCTTCGGCGAGGAGTTCCTGCTCAGCCGGCCGCTGCTCACCGCGATCCGCGGCGAGGAGCCCACGGTGCTGCTCATCGACGAGACCGACAAGGCCGACGTCGAGGTGGAGGGACTGCTGCTGGAGGTGCTCAGCGACTTCCAGATCACCGTGCCCGAACTCGGCACCATCCGGGCGGCCCGCCGCCCCTTCGTCGTGCTCACCTCCAACGCCAGCCGGGAACTCTCCGAAGCCCTCCGCCGCCGCTGCCTCTTCCTCCACCTGGACTTCCCCGACGCCGAGTTGGAGCAGCGGATCGTCCGCCTCAAGGTGCCCGGCCTGGACGCCGTGCTCGCCGAGTCGCTCGTCACCGTGGTCACCGCCCTGCGCGGCATGGAACTGCGCAAGGCGCCCTCCGTCGCCGAGACCATCGACTGGGCGCGGACCCTGCTCGCCCTCGGCGCGGGGACGCTCGACGGCGCCGTCCTCCGCGACACCCTCGGCGTGGTCCTCAAGCACCAGGACGACCTGCTCAAGGCCGCCGCGAAGCTGGCACCCGCGTGACCGGCCCGCAGGCCCCGGCCACCCCCGCGGACCCGCCCGACCTCGCGGCCCGGCTCACCGGCCTCGTCCAGGCACTGCGCGGCCACGGTCTGCGGATCGGCCCCGGCGAGACCGCCGACGCGGCGGCCGCCCTGGCCGTGCTCGGACTCGCCGACCGGGAGCAGGCCCGGGAGGGCCTGGCCGCGGTCCTGCTGCGCGCCGGAGGCCAACGGGCCGTGTTCGACGCCGTCTTCGACCTCTTCTTCCCGCTCGGCGTCGGCACCCCGCACGGCGCCGGACAGCCGCCGGACCAGCCCGTGGACCGGCCCGCCGCCGTCGCCGAACTGCGCGACCGGCTCGCGGAGGCGCTGGCCGCGGGCGACCGGGCGGCGGGCGCCCGGATCGCCGGCGAGGCGGTCGAGGCGCTCGGCCGCTACGGCACATCGCCCGGCACGGACGGCTGGTCCGCCTACCAGACCCTCGGCCTCCTCCAGCCGGAGACCCTGCTCGCCCGGGTGCTCGCCGCGCTGCGCGCCGGGCCGGCCGGCCCGGACGACGGAGGGCTCGGCGACCGGCTCGCCGAGGACGAAGTCCGGCGGCGCATCCGGGAGTTCCGCGCCCAGGTCGGCACCGAGGCGCGCCGCCGGGTCGCCGAACTGCGCGGCACCGAGCGGATCGCCGCACGCGCCGTCGCCCCCGCCCCGGACCGGGTCGACTTCCTCGCCGCCGGGCCCGAACAGCTCGCCGAACTGCGGCGCACCGTCCAGCCGCTGGCCCGCAAGCTCGCCACCCGGCTGGCCGCGCGCCGCCGCCGGGCCGCGCACGGCCGGATCGACCTGCGGCGCACCCTGCGGCGCTCGCTCTCCACCGGCGGGGTGCCGATGCGCCCCGCGTACCGGCAGCGCCGCCCGGCCCGCCCGGAGATCGTGCTGCTCTGCGACGTCTCCGGCTCGGTCGCGGGCTTCGCGCAGTTCACCATGCTGCTGGTGCGGGCGATGCGCGACCAGTTCGCCCGGGTCCGGGTGTTCGCCTTCGTCAACCGCACCGACGAGGTGACCCGGCTGGTCGCCGCCGACACCGACCCGGCCGAACTCGGCCGCCGCATCCTCACCGAGGCGGCGGTGGCGGGCTGGCACGGCAGCAGCGACTACGGCGCGGCCCTCGGCGAGTTCGCCGAACGCCACCTCGACGCGGTCGGCCCGCGCACCGCCGTCCTCGTCCTCGGCGACGCCCGCACCAACGGCTGGGACCCGAACCTGCCCGCCCTGCAACGCATCGCCGACCGCGCCCGCCGGGTCATCTGGCTCAACCCCGAACAGCCCGCCCTCTGGGGCACCGGCGACTCCGCCGCCCCCGCCTACGCCACCGCGGTCGAGATGCACCCTTGCCGCAACGCCCGCCGCCTCACCGACCTCGTCGCCCGCCTGCTCCCGGTCTGACGCCCCGTACGGCCACGGGTCTTCGTCAGGCGGCGAGTTGGGGGTAGAGGGCGGCGAGGTCGCCGGCCAGGCCGGCCTTGACCTGGCGGGAGAGGTCGTCGGCGAGCACCTCGTGGGCGTCGGACTCGATGCCGTCCAGGGCGCGGCGGGCCACGTCGGCCGGGTCCGCCTTGGGGGCGGTGATGCCGGAGGTCAGGTCCGTGTCGACGTAACCGACGTGCAGGCCGGTCACGTTGATGCCGCGCGGCTTCAACTCCAGGCGCAGCGAGTTGGTCTGCGACCAGAGTGCCGCCTTGGAGGCGCTGTACGAGCCGGCCAGGCCGATCCAGGACAGCACCGAGTGGACGTTGAGGAGGTGGCCGCCGCCGTTGCGCTCGATCACCGGGACGAAGGCGCGGGCGGTGAGCAGCGGGCCGTAGAAGTTGGTCTCGAACTCGCGGCGGACGTCCTCCACCGGGGAGTCCAGGAAGGACGCGTTGACCGCGGCGCCGGCGTTGTTGATCAGCACGGTGACGTCCTGGGCGCGGGCGGCGGCCGCCGCGACCGAGGCCGGGTCGGTGACCTCCAGCGCCAGCGGGACGGCCTCGGGGTGGGTGACCGTCCGCGGGTCGCGTGCGGTCGCGTAGACCTTGGCGGCACCGCGTTCGTACAGCGCGTCCACCAGCGCCCGGCCGATGCCGCGGCTGCCGCCGGTGACGAGGACGGCTGCGCCCTTGATCGCGGTCATGGGAATCTCCCCTCAGAGGAAACCGATCGGTTTCCACCAAGGTAAACCGATCGGTTTCCACCTGCAAGCGGCTGCGTCAGTCCGCCCCGGCCGAGCGGAGCACCGCCAGCACCAGGGTCCGCGCGACCTCCGCCGTCTCCCGCACCGACACCTGCTCCCGCGGGCTGTGCGCGACCCGGACGTCCCCCGGCCCGAACTGCAGCGTCGGCACCCCGGCGGCCGCGTACAGCCGCAGGTCGCTGCCGTACGGCGCCCCCCGCTCCCGCAGCGCCGCACCGCCCACCGCGTCCGCGTGCGCCGCCCGGACGAGACCGCCCAGCGGATGCCCGGCCGGCAGCCGGCCGCTGGCGAACAGCCCGCCCGGCCAGGTCACCGACGCCGGGTGCTCCCGCAGCCACGGGTCCGCCGCACAGGCCCGGGCCACGCACTCCTCCAGGTCCGCCATCGCCGCCGCCGGGTCCTCCCCCAGCCGCACCCCGAGCCGGCCCTCGGCGACCAGCCGGTCCGGCACGCTGCTCGCCCAGTCCCCCGCCCGGACCTTGCCCACCGAGAGCGCGTACGGGATCGGGTACTCCGCCATCAGCGGGTCCGGAGCGGTGTTGCGGGCGGCCTCCAGCCGGGCCAGTGCGGCGTGGACCGGCAGGTAGGCGTCGATCGCGCTGGCGCCCTCGTTCCGGGTGCTGGCGTGCGCGGCCCGGCCGTGCACCTCGATCCGGAAGGTCAGCGCACCGGCGTTCGCCGTCACCAGGGTGCCGCCGGTCGGCTCGGTGATCAGGCAGGCGTCGCCGGTGTACCCGCGCCGCAGGGTGCCGAACGCCCCGAGGCCGCCGTCCTCCTCGCCGACCACGAAGTGCACCGCCACCCGCCCGCGCAGCCGGGCGCCGCTCGCCCGGATCGCGGCCAGTGCGGCGAGGTGCGCCGCCAGGCCGGCCTTCATGTCGCAGGCGCCGCGGCCGTGCACCACGTCCCCGGCCACCCGGGGCACGAACGGGTCGCCGACCCACTGGGCGGCGTCGCCCGGCGGCACCACGTCCACGTGCCCCTGCAGCACCATCGTCGGGCCGTCGTCCCCGCCGGTGCCCGCCACCAGCCCCCAGGCCTCCTCGCGCGGCGCCTCCGTGCCGGGGAAGTCCGGGTGCGCCCGCAGCGCGGGCAGGTCCATCGACCACAGGTCGGTCTCCAGGCCGAGCCCGTCGAGCAGGCCGGCCAGGTGGTGCTGGATCTCCGACTCGGCGGCGCTGCCGGTCACGCTGGGGATCGCGATCAGGTCGAGCAGCGTCCGGGCGACGGCCGCCTCGTCGACGGCCGCCAGCGCGGCGGCCTCCCGGGCGGTGAGGTCTGCGGTCACGGGCGGGCCTTCCGGTCGGGGCCCGCCCGGCCGCCGGAGCGGGCCGGCCGGAGGGCGGGCCGGTGGGTCGCCCGCCCAGCCTGTCAGAGTGCCCCGCCCGGGTCACGGGCCGCCGGCCGCCGGCCGCCCCACCGGACCTGCGCCGCCGCCCGGGTCGGGCGGGCTCAGACCCGGGCGAGGTCGGCGGCGCCGAAGCCGACCGAGAAGCGGTGGCACCAGATCACCGCGCTGCGGACCCGCTCCAGGTCGGTGCCGGGCGGCACGGTGTAGTTCTGGTTGCCGAGGTTGCCCTTGAGCCGGTCCAGTTCGACCGCGCCCTCGCCGAGCGAGTCCAGCCGCGACTCGGCGGCGGGCAGCGCCGACAGGTACACCCGGACGTCCGGGCCGTCCGAGGTCCGCAGGTCCTCCAGCCGCAGCACCACCGTGCCGTCGGCCAGCCGCACCAGCCGGGCGGTGCCGGTGGTGGGGTGCTCCCCGGCGACGAACCCGCCCCGCGCCAGGTCCACCGGGGCCGCCGGGGCGGTCGCCGCGGCGGTCGTCGCGGCGGCCGACACGGCCGGGCCCGCGGACACGGACGCGGACGCGGACGCGGACGGCAGCGCCTCGTCCACCGAGGTGCTGGTGAACGCCTTCCACGGCGCGAACAGGTACAGCCCGAACCCGCCGACGAGCAGCACCAGCACGGCGAGCGGAACGGTCACCCGCCGGGCGGGCCTGCGGCGCAGCGGTGCACGGAACTTCACGGTCTCCCCCGGGGTGCGTCGGACGGTGGCAGACCTCATGGGTACCGCGCGGCCGCCGGCCCGCGCCACGTCCGCGGCCCGGCGGTAAGAACCCCGTAACCTGCCCGGCCCCGCAGCCCGGTTCAGGCCGGCGGCGGGCCCTCGGCGCCCTCCGACAGGTCCTTCACGAAGGTCGTCGCACTGCGCCGCACCGTCATGCCCACCCGCTCGTACAGGCCGAGCGCGCCGGTGCCCGAATGCGTCCACAGCGTGCAGGAACGCCGGCCGGCCCGGTGGAAGGCCAGGAAGGAGTGCCGCAGCAGCAGCCGCGCGATCCCGCGGTTGCGGTGGTCGTGGGCGACCGCGACCCGCTCGACGTACCCGTCCTCGGTGTCGGGGAGGTCCAGCGCGAGGACGGCGCCGACGACCTGCCCGTCCACGAAGGCCAGCGAGGACATCTGCGCGGCGAACGTCGGCCGCTCCACGGTGTGCTGCGCCCACTCCTCGTACGCCTTGCGGCGCGGCTGCCACTCGGCGAAGGCGTCCTCGGTCAGCCGGTGCACCGCCGGCCCGTCGCCCGCACGGAACGGCCGGACGGTGACGCCCTGCGGGGCCTGCGGCAGCGCCGGCTCCCGGGGCATCGCGATCTCCATCAGCCAGGCCCGCACCAGCGGCCCGTAGCCGCGGGAGCGGACCAGGGCCACGGCCCCCGCGTCGGAGTCCGGGACGGTCTGCACGATCCGCTCGGTCCCCGCCTGCCGGGCGCGTGCCTCCGCCCAGTCCAGCAGGGCGGCGCCGAGGCCCCTGCCCCGGTGCTCCGGGTGCACGTCCACCTCCGACCGCCGGTCGACCCAGGCCCGTGCCGCCGGCCGCCCCTGCGCGTCGTGCACCAGCAGCGTGTCCGCGCCCAACTCCATGCCCGGGCGGGCCAGATCGGCCGCGATCCCGCCCGGGTCGGTCTCCACCTGCCCGTACAGCTCGGTCTCGCACGCCGCCACCAGCCCGTGGATCACCGGCACGTCCTCGGCGCACGCCGCCCGCCCCCGGTACCCCGCCGGCAATCCAGGCACCACACCCGTCATCGGCCCCACACTCCCGCGCAGCAGTCCTCCGGTCCCGGCCCGGCACCGCGTCAGTCTCCGCCACCCCCGCATCCACGGCAACGGATTACCCGAAGCCCACCGCACCCCGGCACCTGCCCGCCTAGGCTCCGGCCATGCACAAGGGCGCGGGCGGTTCGAAACAGGCGGCGGCGGACCGGCTGGACGCGGCGATGCGGCAGGCGCTGCTGCCCGCCGACGCCAGGGCCCGGCTGGGTGCCTGGGCGGCGGGCGACGGCGCCGCCTTCGCGGGGGCGGCGGGCAGCGGGGTGCACGGCGTCGACTGCGTGCCCGCGCACTGGGCGGGCATCGGACCGTGGCCGGAGGTGCTCGGGTCCAGGGGCTCGACGACCGCCGTACCGGTGAGCCGCGCGCAGGTCCGGGAGGCCGTCGGGTCGGCGCTGGACGGCGAACGGTGGGAGGAGGCGCTGGTCGTGCCGTACGTCTGGGGCCGCGGCAAGCGACCCTGGCGCGGACCGGCCGTGCTCGCCGGGATCCTCGTGCACCCGGGAACGGGCGCGGCGCTGGCCGGGGCCGTGCAGGCGCTGACCTCCGAGGGCGCGGTCGCGGCCTACCGGAGGCTGGACGGCGCCGTCCCGGGGCTGGGGCCCGCATTCTTCACCAAGTTCCTCCATTTCGCGGGCCTCGCCCGGGCGGACGCCGTCCCGGGGCCGCTGCCGCTGATCCTCGACTCCCGGGTGGCGGCCGCCCTGCGTGCCCTGGCGGTGCCGGTCGGCCTGGCCGCCGCGGTATCGAGGGCGGCGGCCGTCGCCCGGTGGACCTGGTCCACCGGCGGGTGGACGCCGCACCGCTACCGCGTCTACCTGGAGTGGATGCACGCCGCCGCCGCGCAGCTGGCCGCCGCCTGCCCGGCGTGGCCGGCCGGCCGTCCGGACCTCCTCGAACTCGCGCTGTTCAGGGGCGTCTGACAGGTCGTCCCCCGCCCGGGCCGCGGACCCGGCGTTCACACCGTGCGTGCAGCTCCTCCACCGGTGTCCGCCGACCTGCGTCCGGAGGGGGCACCGGGTGCGTCCCGGAACCCGCGTGGCGCTAGGTTCTTGACCGGCCGTCCGACCCGCCGGACGGCCGGTCGACCCGGGACGAAGGGACGTTGGCGTGCAGGGACAGCTGCTGGGCGAGCGCTACGAACTGCTGGAGCGGCTCGGCCCCACGGGGGCGGGCGAGCACTGGCGGGCGTACGACCGGCAGCTCGGCGTGCCGGTGGAGGCGGCCGTCCTGGCCGGGCCGGGCACCGCGCCGGAGGAGGCCGAGCGGCTCGCGGAGGCGGCCCGCGCCGCGGCCGAACGGCCCGGGCACCCGCACCTGGTGACGGTGCTGGACGCGGGCACCGACCCGGCGAGCGGCACGGTGTACGCCGTCCTGGAGCAGGTCGCCGGCCGCAGCCTGGAGGCCGCCCTCGCCGCCGCCGGCCCGCCCGGCACCGGCCGCGCCGCCGAGTGGACCCGCCAGATCTGCGCCGGTCTGGCCGCCTCGCACGCGGCGGGCGCGGTGCACCGGGACCTCCGGCCGGCCCGCCTGCTGCTCACCGCGGACGGCACGGTCAAGCTGCCGGGCCTGGTGGCCGACGCCCCGGCGGCCGGGCAGCCGGGCGGCGGGCTGGCGGGGGCGCTGGCCGGCGTGCCGTGGATGTCCCCCGAGCTGGTGCGCGGCGCGGAGCAGGTCGACGCGCGCAGCGACCTCTACGCGGTGGGCTGCCTGCTGTACCAACTGCTCACCGGCACGACGCCGTTCGGGCACCGCGAGCCGACCGTGCAGTTCGGCGCGCACCTGCGGGAGGCCCCGGCGCCGCCGAGCGCCCGCCGGCCGGGTGTCCCGGCCGGGCTCGACGACCTGGTGCTGGCGCTGCTGGCCAAGGCACCGGAGGAGCGTCCGGCGGACGCCGACGAGGTGCTCGACCGGCTCGACGCGCTGGCGCCGGAGCTCGCGGCCGCGGGCAGCGGCCCGGCGGACGCCGCCGCCCCCCGGTCCCACGCGCCCGCCGCGTCCGCCGCGGGCTTCCCGGCCGCGGCCTCGTTCTCCGCCGCCCCGCCGCCGCCCGCACCGGCGGTGCCCGAGTTCGAACCCTGGGAGGACGAGCACCGGGCCTCCTGGTGGCAGGGCTCCGCAGGCCGCCGGGCCGGGCTGGTGGCGGGCAGTGCCGCGCTGGCCCTGGCGCTGGTCTCGGGGATCACCTGGGCGGTGAGCGCGCAGGGCGGCGCACAGGACGGCGGGTCCAGGGTGGCCGGTACGTCGAGCGCGGCCCCGCCGGCCGACGGCGGCGCCGGTACCACCGGGGAGACCCCCGCGGAGGACGCCACCGGCGCGGGTCCGTCGGCGGGGGCGCCGTCCGGTTCGGCCGCGGCGACGGCCTCCGCGGCGGGCACGAGCGGCGCCCCCGGCACCCCGGGGGGTGCCACGCCCGGTGCGCCCGCCACCACGGGCGGCGGACCGGCCGACGGCGGACAGCCCGGTACGACGCCCGCCCCGGGCACCGCCCCCGCCACCCCGGGGACGCCCACCACCGCCGGACCGACCAAGGTGCCGCCGTCCCCGGCGACCTCGGCCGGCACGTACGGCTGCAGCGGCGGCCTGGTCGGCAGCTACCCGGTGACCACCGCGTCGGGCGTGGTGTTCGGCTACTTCTACATCTGGTTCGACTCCGCGAGCGGCAAGAACTGCGCCGCCACCATCAAGACGGTCAACAGCGGCTACGGCACGGCCTCCGCGGTGAGCGCGAGCATCAGCCGGTGCTCCCAGACCGCGGCGGCGGCGAGCTGCAGCAAGGTCGCCGGCACCACCGCCACGGACCAGGGCAGCTTCGCCAAGTTCGCCGGTCCGGTGCGGGTGGCCGCGGTGAAGACCTGCATCAACGGCTCCGGCAGCATCACCTGGGCCGGGCAGACCGCCACCACCCGCTCGCTCGGCAATCGCGCCGTGCACTGCGGCTGAGACCGCCCGGCGCCGGGACGCCGACCGCCCTCAGTGCAGCACCAGGCTGCCGGTGCGGACGGCCCGGCGCAGCGCGAGGCCGAGGGTGAGGTGCGCGGCGACGCCCCAGAGCAGGGCGACGCCCGCCTCGGCGAGCAGCGGCCCGAAGGAGAACGGGGCGCCCTCGGCGAGGCGGCGCATCAGCGCGAGCCCGTGCGTGATCGGCAGGACGGCCGCCAGCCGGGCGGGCAGGCCGTCCTGCGGCACGGGTGTGGTGATGCCGCAGAGCAGCAGGTAGCCGATGGTCGTCCCGGCGGTGAGGTACATCCGGGACTCGGGGTGGCGCAGCGAGATCCCGGCGAGCGTCAGCGCCAGGCAGTAACTGCTGAGGGAGACCAGCAGGTTGACGGCGACGACGGCGGGCAGCGCGGGCAGGTGCAGCGGCACCGGCAGCAGCAGCGGCACGACGGCGAGGGCGACGGACGAGGTGAGCATGCCGTCCAGCACCCAGTGCAGGCCGCGGGAGGCCAGCACCAGGAAGGGGTTCGCCCGGGTGACGAGCAGGAACTCCAGGGTGCCGGAGCGCCGTTCGCCGACGGTCGAGGAGACCACGCCGAGCGCGGCGAGCGGCCCGAGGGCGGCCGCGTTGCCGAAGGCGATCTCGCCGGTGGCCTGCGCGGAGCCCAGCAGGGTGCCGAGGGTCGCGAAGAACAGCACCTGGCAGAGCAGCCGGACGAGCCAACCGCCCGCCCAGGAACGCCAGGTGAACATGGCCCGGTAGTCCTGGTGACTGCTGAGCAGCCCGTGTCCGAACTGCCGCAGTGCGGTCGACAGGGCGACGGTGGTACTGCGGCGCTCAGGCATGGAGGGCCACCTCTCCGGAGCGGACGGACGCCAGGACCCTGCGCAGCACGAGCAGTCCGAGCAGCAGGTGCACGGCGACGAGGGCGGCGAGCAGGGCGACCCGCGGGCCGGCGGCCTGCGCGGTGCCGGCCGCGGCGTCGCGCAGCAGCTGGGCGCCGTGGGCGAGGAAGAAGCACCGGGCGACGGCCCGGACCGGCCCCGGCAGCACGCCGATCGGCACGATCAGCCCGGCCAGCAGGTAGAACGGGTAGGTGAGCGCGTTCTGCAGGGCCCGGGCCCCTCGGACGAGGATCATCACACCGCTGATCAGCAGGGCCGTCGCGGCCACCCCGAGCGCGGTCAGCACGGCCACCAGCAGGCACAGCCCGGGCTCGGCGATCCGGACGGGCAGGCCGAACCCGAACCGTCCGATCAGCAGCACCTCGGCGAGCACGGGCAGCCCGAGCGCGGTGGTGGTGCCGACCCGGACGGCCAGCGCCGCGAGGTAGCGGCCGGGGGTGAGCAGCGAGGGCTCCAGGGTGCCCTCGCGGCGGTCGGTGTCGACCGTCTCGGCCGCGACGAAGACGGCGTGCGACCACAGGCTCATCAGGAAGGCGGTCAGGGCCACGGTGGTGGCCGCCGACTCCCGGTGGTGGTGCACGAGCGCGGAGAAGAACACCAGGGAGTACAGCGGGATGACGGCGAGCGTGGCGAGCAGGTCCGGCGAGCGGACGATCAGGACGGCCTGCATCCGGGCGGCGGCGATCAAACGACGAACTCCCGGTCCTCGATGACGGATCGGTACACCTCGGTGAGGCCGGGCGCGGCGACCGAGATCTCCTCGGCGCGGGCCTCGACGAGCACCGCGAGCACCCGGGTGAGCGCCTCGGCGCCGTCCGGGCGGACGGTGACCGCGCCGCCCGGCCCGCGCTCCACCTCGGTGCCGGGCAGCCCCGCGAGGGCCTCGGCGGCGCGCGGCGGGACGCCGGTCGCGGTGACGGTGCGCCGGGCGGAGACCTCGGCGAGCAGGGTGTCGGCCGCACCCTGCCGGAGGATCGTGCCGTGGTCGATCAGCGCGAGGTGGGAGCAGAGCGCCTGCGCCTCGTGCATGTCGTGCGTGGTGAGCAGGACGGTCGTCCCGGCGTCCCGCAGTTCGCGGACGAGGGTGCGGAAGCCGGCCGCCGAGTGCGGGTCCATGCCGTTGGTCGGCTCGTCCATGATCAGCACCTCGGGGTCTCCGAGCAGCGCCCGGGCGAGGTGGACGCGCTGCACCATCCCGCGGGAGAAGGTCTCCACCCGGTCGCCGGCGCGGGCGGCCAGCCCGAGCCGTTCCAGGAGTTCGCCGGTGCGCCGTTCGGCGGCACGCGCGTCCAGTCCCTGCAGCGCCGCCCAGTACGACAGGTTCTGACGTGCCGTCAGCCTGCCGTACAGGCCGCGGTCCCCGCCGAGCACCAGGCCGATCCGGCGGCGCACCTCGCGGGGCCGGCGGACGACGTCGTGGCCGGCCACCCGGGCCGTGCCGGAGGTCGGCAGCAGCAGGGTGGTGAGGATCCGCGACAGGGTGGTCTTGCCGGCCCCGTTCGGCCCGAGCAGGCCGAGCACCTGGCCGCGCTCGACGGCGAGGGTGACACCTTCGAGGGCGGTGACCCGGCGTCCGCGCCGGGCCGTGAACGTCCGGCCGAGCCGGTCGGTCTCCACGACGGCCACGGTTCACCACCCCCCGGTGCCGGCCGCGACCGGCCAGGGGTCGAGCCGGTCGAGTTCGTCGAGCGCCCGGGCGTGACAGGCGGGGTCGACGAGTTCGCCCGTCACCATCAGGAAGTCCGCGACCGGGGTCCGCGAGATCAGCCCGCCGTCGAAGCGGTGGTGCACGGCGGCGCGGGGGACGCCGTCGCGCAGCGCGGTCAACTGCAGGCCGTGGATGGTGCGGCCGGCGGCGAGCCGGTCCTCGGCTCCCCCGGTGGACTCCGGGAGGTCCGCGGGTGCCGGAAGGGCGGCCCGGCGGCGCCGTTCGGCCGCGGCGGGCTCGCGCAGGGCATCGGTCAGCGCCGCCGGGACGGTCTCCCCGAGGCCGGGCCGTCCGGCGGTGAGCTCGCAGAGTTCGAGCAGCTCCGGGGCCAGGCAGTGGGCTGCCGCGGTGTCCGCGAGCGGACCTGCGGCGGGCGCGAGCGGCGAGCCGAGGACGACCGCCAGGTCGATGGAGTCCCGCACGGTGAAAGGGCGTTGGAACCGTTCCTCGGCGAGCGCGAGCAGGTCGGCGTGCACCTGGTCGGCGGGTAGTGCGGCCCGTACCGGGACGGTGCCGGGCTCGCCGGCGAAGGCGAAGGTGGCCACCTCCACCTCGGCCTCGTGGTCCAGCAACGGGTCCTCGCCGTACCACCACAGGCCGACGAAGCGGTGGTCGACGGCGTCCTGGCGGAGTTCGGTGTAGACGGCGCCCTCGAAGGACTGCCGGCCGCCGAGCAGGGCGACGGCCTGCCAGAGCGCCGCCTCGTCGGGGACGACCAGGTCGAGGTCGCCCGGCGGCCGGAGCAGCCCGTCCGGGTAGTACCGGGCCAGCGACGGGCCCTTCATCACCCGCAGGCCCTCCACCGTGCCGACGAGCGCGGCGAGTTCGCGGTAGTGCGCGGCGCGGCGGAGCATCCGGTCGAGTTCGCCGCGCGAACCGGTGCCCATCGGGACGCCCTCGCGCGCCGCGAGCGAGAGGACGAGCGGGGCGAGCACACCGCGGACCTGCCGGGAGGCGGCGAGCAGCGGCCGGACCCCGTCCCCGGGGTCGGTGCCGAGCAGCTCGTGGAGCAACGACAGCGTGAGCGGGAAGTCGGACTGCGGGTCTGCGGACATGACGTCTCCAGGGGGCGGTCGGCAGGGGGACCACTCAGGGGCGCGGCTGCCCCCAGTACCTCAAGGGCGGTCGGCGCGGCGGTAGCCGTAGGACTCCTGCCAGCCGTGGCGGCGCAGGGCGGACACCACGGCGGCGCCGGGGTCGGGGGGCAGGCCGGGTCCGGTGCGGTGGTGGCAGACGTGTCCGACCAGCGGCAGTCCGCGCCGGGCGGCCTCCGCGGCGGCGACGGCCACCAGGGCGGGCTGGGCGGCCGGGATGTGCGCGGGGTCCTCGATCAGGATGTCCACCAGGTCGACGAACGGGGTGCCGCCGGCGTCGTCGTAGGCGTCGGTGACGGCGGTGGCGTGGCCGATCGGGCGGTCGTGACCGTCGACCCAGGCCAGCCAGGTCCGCCGGGCGGGTGCGTGCAGGATCTCCTCGACCGCCTCGCGGACGGCCTCCTCGGCGACCTCCGTCCCGAGGTCGGCCTGGGCTCCGGAGACCGCGGTCGCCAGCCAGCCGCGGACGAGGTCCCGGTGCTGCCCGTCGTCCTCGGTGATCCGTACGGCGGGGGCGGCGGCCCGGCCCGCGGTCGCGGCGGCGTCCGGGGTGAGGTGGAGGTAGCTGATCAGCGGCTGCAGCCGCTGGTCGGCGGGCGTGCCGGCGGGGGTGCGCAGCACGGCGGCGGTGCAGTCGGGGTGGCGGGCGAACAGCTCGGCGAGCAGGCGGCCGGGGTCGGCGAGCAGGGCCGGGTCGGCGTGTTCGACCAGGCACTGCGTCTCGCCGGTGAGCGGGTCGGTGTACGGTCCGGCGACCACCGGCAGGCCGTCGAGGCGGTGCAGCAGGCCGGCGTCCTCCGCGGCCGCCAGGTAGGCGGGGCCGACGGCGAACGGGTCCCGGCCGGGCGCGGCCGGTTCGGCGGCGGTCGGGCCGGCGGCGGTGTTCACGCCGCCTCCGGGCGGACGACGACGACCAGCCCGTCGGCCAGCTCCCGTGCGGCGGCGGCGACCTGGGCCCCGGTCACCCCGCGCAGGGCGGCGATCTCCTCGTCCGGGTCGAGGTCCGTCCCGGTGAGGGCACGGCGCTCGGCGAGGGTGACGGCGCGGTCCAGCGGGGACTCGGCGGTGAGCACCGTCTCCACCACGGCCTGGTGGACGGCGGCCTCGACGGCCTCCTGCCCGGCCCGGCCGTCCGCGGTCTGCGCGAGGACCTCGCGGAACGCGTCGAGCACCTTCGGGGCGTTCCCGGGTTCGGCGCCGGCGAGCATCCGCCAGGCCCCGGTGTCGCGGTAGCTGCGCGACCAGGAACGGAAGGAGTAGGCGAGGCCGTCCTCGTTGCGCAGCCGCGCGTACAGCAGAGAGGCCGGGCTGGCGCCCAGCAGGTGGGCGAGGACGGTGTGGGCGTGCCGGCGGGGGTCGGTGGCGTGCGGGGCGCGGCCGCCGGCGAGCAGCCAGCAGAAGTCGTCGGGCCAGGCGTCGACCCCGCCGGGGCGGACCGGTCCGGGGCGGCCGGGTCCGTCCGGGCCGGACGGGGCGACGGCCTTGAGCTCGGGCAGGCCGCCGGCCTCCAGCGCGGCGGCGATCCGGCCGGCGGGCAGGCCGCCGACCACGGCGACGGCGAGCGGCGCGGTGGCGAGCGCGGTGCGGTGCGCGGCGCGGAGGTCCTCGGTGCCGATCCGCTCGACCGTCTCGGGGCGGCCGCCGACCGGCGAGGCGAGCGGGTGGCCCTCGAACAGCCGCGCCAGGAAGGCGTCCTGGACGGTGTCGGCGGGGTCGGCCGCGGCGGCGGCCAGTTCCTGGAGGACGACCCGGCGTTCGGCGTCGAGGGCGGCCCCGGTGAGTTCGGGGCGCAGCAGGGCCCGGCAGACCAGTTCGGCGACGCGCTCGGCGTCCTGGTCGAGCACCTGGGCGTGGATCACCAGGGAGTCCGGGCCGGTCGCGGCGTTGCAGGTGCCGCCGAGACGTTCGATGTGCTCGCACAGCGGGACGCCGTCCGCGAGCGGGACGGACATCACCAGGTGTTCGAGGAGGTGCGCGGTGCCGGAGGCGGCCGCGGGGTCGTGCCGGGCGCCGTGGCCGAGCGCGACGGCGAGGCTGGTGGTGCGCAGGTGCGGCTGGTGCTCGACCAGGACGGGGACGCCGCCGGTCCAGGGGGTTTCGATCACGGTGCATCCCGTCGTGGGCGTGGGGCGCCGCGCACCGCGGCGCCGCCGGTGGCGGTGCGGGGCGGGGGGGGCGGGGGGGGGGGGGGGGGGGGGGGGGCGGGCCGGCGTGACCCGGGCGCACAGCCGCCCGGGTCACCCCGGCCGGCGACGGCATTACTTGCCGGCGCGGACGTTGACCTTGTCCAGACGCGGACGCAGGCCGACCTTGTGGTTGCGAACCATGGTGTTTTCCTCCTCTCCACACGGGACGGTTGTCGGGACATCCGGGGGATCTCCCGTTCCGCCGCGCTTTCCTGCGGCGGCGAGAGAACATAACCATGACCATCACTCAGGAGTCAATAAACTGAGTCAAGGCGATGGCCGCAGCCCGCCCTACCAGGGCGTGATGACACCCTCAAGGATGGAGTCCTTCACTGCCGCCAGCTGCTCGAAACACTCCTGAGCTGCGGTTTCGTCAACCTCGACCGACGCGTCGACAGCCTCGGCCGGCCCGGATCCCTGCACTTCCCCTGCCATGACTCTCCTTGCGCAAGCCCTCGCGAGCATCGGAGGGCGCCGTCGGCGCACCCGATCGGGTGCGCCTCAGGACCGATACTGACAGAACAACATGACTGTGATAGTCAATTTGACTGTGACTGTGTCAATATCAACGGGGGCAACCACCCCGGGGCTCGTCCTCGGCCACGCCGGGGCCGCCGGGCCGGCCCGCGCGCACGCGGCCGCGCTCGGCCGGCCCTTCCGGCCGACAGCCTCCCGGCAGGAGCTCGTCGAGGCCGTCGCGGCCGCCGCCGGCGCCCCGGCCTTCGTGCTGGCGCCCGAGGCCGAGCTCGACCTCGGCCTCACCGGCGAGCTCGCCGAGACCGCGCGCGCCCACGCCGTCCGGCTCGGCGTCCTGCCGCTGCCGCCCGACCCCGCGGCCGCCGCCCGCCTGCTCGACCGGTCCGCACGGGCCGCCGGGGCCGCGCCGCGGCACCCCCACCGCACCCTGCACTACTGCGACTTCCGCCGGGAGGCCGTTCCCGGCCCGCGGCACTCCTACGGCTCCGCGGACTCGGACGCGTTCGTCGCCCGGCTCGCCGAGGGCGCGGAGGCCGTCGTCCTGCACGGCCACGGCAACGGCGCGGACTTCCGGGTCGGCCGGCACGTGCTCTGCCTCCAGGTCGACCCGCTCCGCCCGGCACCCGGCCGCCCCGGCGAGCAGTACCTGCCCTGCCAGGGCGGCGGCCCCTGCCGGCTGGAGCACAAGACCGGCTTCCGCGCCTTCCACGGCGCCGGGGCCGTCCGCACCCGGCTGCTGGTGCTGCTCTCCTGCTCCGCCTGGCAGCCCGCCGGCGGACTGCTGGGCCCGCGCTTCCAGCTGGCCCGGCGGCTGCTGGACGGCCCGCACGTGGCCGGCTTCGTCGCCTCCACCCGGATCAACCACGGCACCCCGCAACTGGGCGCCGCCGTCGAGCGGCTGCTCGACACCGGCGCCCCGCTCGGCGAGGTCGCACTGCGGATCAACCTGCTCGCCGGGGAGGGGCTCGCCTCCTACCTCTGCGTCGGTGACCCGGAGCTCCGCATCCCGGCCGACGCCGGACCCGGCAGCACGGACGCACCCGCGGCCGGCACCCGCGCCCCGGCCCGGCACGCCGCCCGCCCGGCCCCGGCCCCGGCCCCGGCCCCGGCCCCCATCCCGCCCCTGCTGGCACGGCCCGCAGTGCCGGATCGCCCACGCGGTGGCCGT
>NZ_BAAALD010000043.1:48609-65865 GCF_039528095.1 Kitasatospora arboriphila | reverse complement strand
CGACCTCGACGACGTCTTCTTCGCCCTCACCGGCGGCACCACCGTCCCCCACCAGGCCGAGGAGGCCTCCCGATGACTTCCCTGTCCCTCGCCGTCCGCGACTCCTCGACGATGCTGCGCCGCAACCTGCTGCACGCGCGCCGCTACCCGTCACTCACCCTGAACCTGCTGCTCACGCCGGTCATGCTGCTGCTGCTCTTCGTCTACATCTTCGGCGACGTGATGAGCGCGGGCATCGGGGGCGGCGGGGCGGACCGGGCCGACTACATCGCCTACATCGTCCCGGGCATCCTGCTGCTGACCATCGGCGGCACCACGATCGGCACCGCGGTCTCCGTCTCCAACGACATGACAGAGGGCATCATCGCCCGCTTCCGGACCATGGCGATCCACCGCGGTTCCGTCCTGATCGGGCACGTCGTCGGCAGCGTGCTGCAGTGCGTCGCGAGCGTGGTCCTGGTCGGCGCCGTCGCCGTGGCGATCGGCTTCCGTGCCAAGGACGCCACCGCCCTGGAGTGGCTGGCGGCGCTCGGGCTGCTGACCCTGGTCGCCCTGTCGCTCACCTGGATCGCGGTCGGCATGGGCCTGGTCAGCCCGAACGCCGAGGCGGCCAGCAACAACGCCCTGCCGCTGATGGTCCTTCCGCTCCTCTCCAGCGCCTTCGTCCCCGTCCACGCGATGCCGGGCTGGTTCCAGCCCGTCGCCGAGTACCAGCCGTTCACCCCCGCCATCGAGACGCTGCGCGGCCTGCTGCTCGGCACCGGGATCGGCAACAACGGGTGGATCGCCCTCGCCTGGTGCCTGGCCCTCACGGTGCTCGGGTACCGCTGGTCGAAGAAGGTGTTCGACCGCGACCCGAGGTGACCGCACGGACTGCGGCCCCGCAGTCCCGCCCGTTCGAGGGGCGGCGTGTCCGACACCGAGTCGGTACACGCCGCCCTTCGTCCGCGTCGGCGGCCTGCGGGCATGCCGGTGATCGGAGGTGTCAGCCGAGGTGGCGGGCGAAGAACCGCAGCGTGCTGTCGAGTTCGTAGTCCGGGACCTCGGAGTGCCTGCCGGGGTTGGCGTGCAGTGTCTTCTCGACCGAGCCGAGGGCGTCGAAGAGTGCCAGGGCCGCGGCCCGCGGCACCCTCTCGTCGTCCCACTGGAGGAGGAACTCCACCGGGACGGTGATCCTCGCGGCGTCCCCGGCCGAGGCCAGGGCCCCGCCCAGGCCCAGGACCGCGGCGCGCACGCGGGGCTCGGCCGCGACGAACGGGACCCCGAGTCCGCAGCCCAGCGACACCCCCCAATAGCCCACCGGTCCGGCACCGACGTGCTCCAGTTGCTGGACGGCGTCCAGCAACGACCGCCACTCCGGAACGGTCCGGCGAGAAACCAGGGCCTGGAACTCGGCGATCAGCCGGGCCAGGTCCTCCCCCGCCTCGACGCGGGCCCGGTTCTCGGTCGCGATCCGGTCGAACTCCTCGTCGACCGGCCGGCCACCGTGGCCGGGAACGTCGACCGCGACCACGGCGAAGCCGCACTCGGCGGCGAGACGACGCGCACGCGTCTCGATGTCGGGGGCCTTCTTGTGCTGGCCGCCGCCGTGCCCCATCACGATCAGGGGACGGCTGCCTGCGGCACCTTCCGGTGCCCACAGGACGCCGGGTACCCCTTCGAGTTCGAAGAGCTGTTCGCGGACACCGTGGGACGACGAGTCGGAGATGAAGCGCATGGTGCGGGCCTTTCGGGATGCCTTCGGCGGGCGTCCCTAGGCCATGCGGGGGAGGGAGGCCCGACCTGTCACAGTGTTGATCGGTCTCACCTCCTCGGATTCGCAACGGCGCACGGCGGCACAGAAGGTATCACGAGAGGTGTCACGAGACGATCGGGCCCGCATGCCGCCGCCCGCACCGACCATTCCCACCAACCTTTGGACATCCAGCGGGAATTGAGCGGAATGATCAACCTGCTAGGGTGGCCCGATGGCATCGGTCAGGCAGGTTCAGGTCACGTTCGACTGCGCGGATCCCGAGCGCGTCGCCCGTTTCTGGTGCGAGGTGCTGGGGTACGTCGTACCGCCGCCGCCGGAGGGGTTCGACACGTGGGACGACTACCACCGCTCCCGGCCGGCCGAGGACCGGGGCGCCTGGTTCGCGTGCAGCGACCCGACGGGGGCGGGCCCGCGGCTGTACTTCCAGCGCGTTCCCGAGGGCAAGGTCGTCAAGAACCGCGTCCACCTCGACGTGCGGGTCGGCACCGGCCTCGTGGGTGAGGAGCGCCTGGCCGTGCTGGAGGCCGAATGCACGCGACTGCTGGCGCTCGGCGCGGTGCGCGAACGCCTGCTGTACGACGGCAACGACGCCTGCATCGTCATGCAGGACGTCGAGGGCAACGAGTTCTGCCTCGACTGACCGTCCTCCGATCGGGCTCAGCGGGGACGACGGCGCAGCGCCAGCACCCCGCCGACCGCCACTGCGGCCAGCGCCGCGA
This sequence comes from Kitasatospora arboriphila, assembly GCF_039528095.1. Lineage (NCBI taxonomy): Bacteria > Bacillati > Actinomycetota > Actinomycetes > Kitasatosporales > Streptomycetaceae > Kitasatospora > Kitasatospora arboriphila. Next base: position 63,390 of record NZ_BAAALD010000043.1, on the reverse strand, counting down.
GCAGACCGATCACCCACGGCAGTGCGGAACTTCCGTTCGCGGCGGGCGTGGTGGCCAGCGGGACGACGGCCGGTGATGCCGCCACCGGCGGCGTCGGGCTCGGCGAGGACATCGGGCTCCCGCCCGGCGACGGCGGGGCGGACACCGACGGCGAGGACGGCGCCGAGGGCGACGGTGAGCCGGACGGTGCCGGGGACGGCGAGCCGGGTGTCCCGGCCGCTCCCGGCGTACGGGATGTGCTCACCCGCGGGCTCGGCGTGTCGGTCGCGCCGCCGCCGGTGGCCCGGGAGGGCTCCCGGGCGGGGGTGCCACCGGTGAACTCGTAGCTCACACTGCCCATCGTGGTGCCTCTGACCATCCCGCACGGCCCGTCCATGTAGGCGTAGGCGCCGAGTTCGTACAGACCGTCGGGGCTGCCCACGGGCATCGACAGGGTCTCGTGCAGCACGTGGACACCGCGGGTCAGCCTCCCGAACTCCACACGGGTGGAGACCCAGGTGCCGAGGTCTCCGGGCCGGGTGGCCGGCCGCCAGGTGAACGAGAACCGGTGCGACGGGCCGCCGTCCACGCTCAGCGAGACCGTCGGCGGCCGACCGGGCGTGTAACCGCTCTGCTGCCGCACCGGGATGACCATCGTTTCGAACGCGCTGGAGCTCTGGTCGGGGGCGTCGAGATGCATCCTGTTGTCGATCGTCAGCGAATTCCCCATCCGCACCTTGGGAACGCTGCCGGTCACACCGTCGATCTTGTAGGTGCCGCCCGCCTCCGGCGTGCACCCGTCCGCGTGCGCCACGCCTGCACCGGTCGCCGCACACAGGGACATCGCAAGGGCCAGCGTCAGGCCGCGTCTCGTCATGGCCCCGCATCATAGGGGCCGCCCGACCGTACTTCTGACAGCGGTACCGCCGCAGCGCCCTTTCCCTTCGCCCCCCCCTGCGTTCAGCCTGCCGGTGGACAGTTCGAGCACGTGCTCCTATCCTGAGCGATCTCTGCGCGTGACCAGCACCGCAGGCGTGATTGGTGGGGACACGCAGTGAACTCTGAACCCGGTCGTGATGACGCGCGCCCGCGTGCCCTGGCCTACAGCGGACCGGTCGCCGACCCCCGCCGACTGGCCCTGGCCGCCCAGGTGCTGATCGGCGTACAGACCGCCGCACAGCTGGCCGTGGCGCTGGCCGGCGGCACCGAGTCGGAGTTCTTCGCACAATTCGCGCCGATCTCCATGCCGCTGTTCCTCGCCACCGTCGTCGTGTTCCTCTGCTGGTTCCGGCGCTGCCGCCTCAATGCCGAACTCTTCGCGCCCGGAACCCACAGGTACTCGGCGGGACTTGCCGTCGGTGCATGGTTCATCCCCGGGGCGATGTGGTGGATTCCGCGCCGGATCGCGCTGGACGTCTGGCGCGCGACCTCCCCCGCCGGCGGAACGTGGTTGATCAACGCCTGGTGGGCGGCGTGGCTCGCCAAGACCGTCGGCGGCGTCGTCGCCCTGCGACTCGGTGCCCGGCCCTACGGCTATTCGCCCTACGACGCGGCGGCCGGCATCGTCGCCGCGATTCTGGCCGTCCTGGTGATCCGGAAAGTGACTTACCGTCAGGACGGCAAGGTGCGCGCCGATCTGGATGCTCTGCCGTTCACCAGGACGGCCCGAGTCTGACGTCGTGTCCGGTTCACAGGTGGAGTCCGGTCTGGCGAAAACAATCTGGAGCGATGCCGACTTCGACGCGATGGGATGGCATCACGTCACCGTCCACGGCCTCTGCGTTCAGCCGGGTGCCGTGGACGGTTCGCTGCCGCGCCTGCTGCCGGACATCGACTACATCGTCCGCTGGGTGCATCCGGTGGCGCCGGAGACGCACTTCACCCTCTGGATCGCGCCGTCCACGCTCGTGTTCGAGGACGTCCGGGACGTCGAGGGCGACCTCGGCTTCAAGGGGCTGGCCTTGAGCCTCGACATCGACCGCCTGCGGCGCTCGGCCGCCCAGGACGGCGGCGGCGACCTGCGGTGGCACCTCGAAGGCCACTTCTTCGAGCTCGACTTCCACGCTTCCGGCTTCAAGCAGTACCTCCGCCGGCCACCCCGGCATTCGCGTCGGCTCGCCCTGACGCACGCCGAGCGTGGCGGCGTCTGCTTCGCGGAGACCGCCTTCGCCTGAGGTCCGCACTCCGGACCTGCCGGCGGGCGGTCTAACCCGGCACCACGACCCCCGAGGCCGGTCAAGTACCCGCCAGAGCGGGCACGGTGGGGTGATCACGATTCGGTTCCGTTCTCCGTGCACGGCCGGTCCGGCTGGGATGCTCGCGGGCATGGCTGACGACACCGATGCATTGGCCGCTGCGGCTGCACCACCCGGCGCTCCGCCGCCCGCCTCCCCACCGGTCGGACCGCAACGAGCGGCACGCGTGCCCGGTCGGCGCACTGCGGGCGTGGTCGGCTTCGTGGCCGGTGCGGCGGCGGTCGGTCTGGTGTGGGGCATCGGCTCCGGCAGTTCGGCGTTCGCCGGGATGTTCTCGCTCAGCGGCACCGTGACGCTGCCGACCGGACTGACGCCCACGTCCGGCGAGTGCACCGGTACCGGCGGATACGCCGGCATCGCGCAGCACACGGCCGTCGCCGTCTACGACGACCGCGGCAAGCTCCTCGCCACCGGCACCCTCGGCCCCGGTCGGTCGTCGAAGGTGGCCCAGTGCGACTTCCCCGTCGAGATCGCCGACGTCCCGAAGGGCGGGGCGTACTACCAGGTCGAGCTCGACCACCGGGTGCGGTTCAACGTGCCGCGCGACCGGGCGGAAGGCGGTCCGTTCCGCGTCGCGCTCCAGTGACCCGGGCACGGCCCGGTGCGAGCCCGACGCAGGCCCGCCCCGCCGGGACGCATGCGTGACATCGATCTCGCGCGCCCTCCGGTGAAACCCGAGCGCCCGTCGAGGCGTGTACCCCTCCGGAAGATCCGATGGAGGGGGGCCGTCGTGCGACAACATCAGCCACGGCTGCATCGGCACGGTCGACTCCGAGGCCGGCGACGACGACTCACCCGCCGGCAAGGTCTACGCCGCCTCCCTGGTCGGCGACGTCGTCATCATCCGCAACTCCGTCAAGAAGCAGCCCCTCGACCCCGCCAACGGCCTCAGCGGCTGGACCATGCCTTGGTCCCAGTGGTGACGGAAGGCGGCGCCAGGTGCCGGGGCCGGTCCTGCGGAGGTGGTCACGGGCGGCTCCAGGTCCGGCACACGGGCTCGTGCCAGGTCGTGCGGATGACCGTGCCGCCCTGCGAGATGCGCTCGCTCGACCAGGTCCGGCAGCACCGGCCGCCGCTGCCCGGCCCGGCGTTCGGGGGTCGCTCGGCACGGCCCTGAGCGGTGCGGACCGGCGCGGTGCGGACCGCCGCGGTGTGGGCCGCCGCGGTGTGGGCCGGAGCGGTGTGGGCCGGAGCGGTGTGGGCCGGAGCGGTGTGGGCCGGAGCGGCGTGGACCGACGTGGCGGGGGTGGGGGCGGAGGGCGCGGCGGGACGGCGGCGACGAGGGCGGCGGCGGCTGTTCGTGGATGTCGTCATGCCGCAGGCTCTGCCCGCCCGGGAGGTCCCACGAACCCGTCCTTCACTCGAACGGAGTAACGCGCGGCGGAGCGGCGACGTCCGTCCACGCCATGTGCCCACAGGGGACATCGATCTGTCGTTCCGTCAGTCTCGTGGCCCGAACACCGGCTCGACCCAGCGGTCGTACTCCGTCCAGCAGTCCTGGCTGCACCGCAGCCACTGGTCCCGCCCCTGCTCGACGCCTGGGACGCGTACCTCTCCCTGGGCGGGCGCGGCAGTGCGCGCCTCGCCCGCGGCGGGCGGTCCGTCCAACGGCTCTGACGGTGCGGACGCCGGGGCGAACCCGGGGCACGCGATCGGGCGTTCGACCCGTTCCGCCGTCCCGGCGACACTCAGGCGACACTCCGGGGGCGATCCGTGCGGCGGTCGCGGGCCGGTCGTGGCGGCGCCGGTACGGTGACCGGATGAACCCGCCGATCATCGACTCGAAGCCGGTCCTCCGGCACACCGACCTGCTCGCCGCCGGCCTGCGCGAGGCGGCAGCGACCCGGATCACCGAGCTGCGCCGGGCCCTCGGCCCGGTGCCGGCCGGGTCGGCCGATCGGCACCGCTGGGAACTGCTCCTCGACGACGGCCGCCGGCGCCTCCTCGCCGAGCACGACGACCTGGTCCGCCTCCGGGACGCCGCCGGCCGGGCCTGGTCCGAGGACCGGTTGGCCGACCTGGTGGGCCTCGCCCGACGCTACCGCCGGGACCTGCGGCTCGGCGACGACCTCGTGGACGCGGCCCGCCGGATCGCCGCCTTCACCGACGCCCACCCCGACTGGGGCCGCGGGATCCGCCTCCCCGCCTCCCGGTAGTGGCGGCAACGGGCCGATCCACGGCCCCGTCCCGACGGTCAGCCACCTGCGTTCCGCGTCACGCCGGTTGATCTCCGCATCTGACGATCCGGCGGGCAGCCCGCCGGCCGGGGGTCCGGTGTCGGCCCCCGCCTGCTCCGTGCGTGCGGGTCAGAGCCTGCGCAGCACGGTGACGACCTTGCCGAGGATGGTGGCGCGGTCGGCGGGGATCGGCTCGAAGCCGGAGTTGTGGGGCATCAGCCAGCTGCGGTTGCCTTCGCGGCGGAGCCGCTTGACGGTGGCTTCGCCGTCGATCATGGCGGCGACGATGTCACCGGGGTCCGCGGTTGGCTGACTGCGGACGACCGCCCAGTCGCCGTCGCAGATCGCGGCACCGGTCATGCTGTGGCCGACGACCCGCAGCATGAACACGTCGCCGGTGCCGGTGAGCCTGCGCGGGAGGGTGAAGACGTCCTCGGTGTCCTGTTCGGCGAGGACAGGCCGGCCTGCGGAGATCCGGCCGACGACGGGGACGTCGACCAGGCCGGCGTCCTCGCTCTCACGGATCGGCGGTTCGTATCCGGCCTTGCCGCGCACCCGGTAGGCGCGGGGGATGTGCGGGTCGCGCAGGAGCAGGCCCTTGCGTTCCAGCGCACCGAGTTGGTGGGCGACGGAGGACGTGGAGCTCAGGCCGACGGCCTGGCCTATCTCCCGCATGCTCGGCGGGTAGCCCCGCTCGGCCGCGGCGGTGGCGACGTAGTCGAGGATGGCCCGCTGCCGGTCGGTCAGCCGGTCCGGATGACGTCCCGGCGGATTCGCAATGCTCATGCCGGACCCCTTCCGTCGATCCTGATTCGGACTCTAATCGCATCGTCGGGTCTTAGGAATCATCAGCCGGTCCGACGCGAGCCGCGGCCGCCCGGCGCGGCTGCGGCTACGGCTACGGCTACGCCTGGGGGGCGGCATCCCCGATGCCGGATCAGCGGCCGACCGGGACGGGAGCGACGTGGCCCGTCACGGGGCACGGTCCGCGCAGGGCCGATCCGACGTCGCCCGAGGCCGCCCGACGACGATCGACGCAGGTCAGCGCAGGTCTGCGCTGTTGGGAGACCCCGGGCCGGACCGGCTCCGCGGGCGAGTCGACCTCACGCCCGGCCCGAGGCGATATCGAATCCGCCAATTCTATGTAAGGAATTTTCTATGCCATGTGTGATTTTTGCGCACCGCTTGTTACGGTGTCGTGAGCAGCAGGCCGCCGCCACGGCCGATGGAACTGGAGCCGGCCATGACACTCGCCTCCGCGTCCCGCACGAGCACGCACACCTGGACGGTCCGCACGACCGACGTCGCCGCGTTCGCGCCGCCGCCGCTGCCGGTCTGGCTGGTCAGCATCCCCACCACCGCCTCCGACGGCCGCCAGGGGGTGCAGCTGTTCGCCGTACCGGCGTCCTCGGCCCACGACGCGATCGGCCTGGCGACCCTCCGCGCCGCCACGGCCGGCTCCGCGGCCCGCCGGCGGGGTGCCGCGCTCGACCTCGACCGGCCCGCCACCGTCCGACCGGCGGGCGGGCTCTGATCCGGGCGGCGCTCGGCGCCGCCGGCGTGTCGGGCGCCGCTTCCCGGCTTCCGTCAGCGGTCCTCGCCGCGCCCGCCGAGGGAGTCGGTGATCGACTCCACGACACCGGCGACGACCCCCTTGGCCTTCTTGTGGGCGATGCCTTCCACGGCCTTGCCGGCGGAGCCGCCGATCATGTCGGTGAGCCTGGCGGGGGCGTTGCGGCCGGACTCCAGGTCGAGCCGGTTGCAGGCCTCCGCGAACCGCAGATAGGTGTCGACGCTGGCCACGACCACCCGCACGTCGACCTTCAGGATCTCGATCCCGAGCAGGGAGACCCGCACGAACACGTCGATGACCAGGCCCCGGTCCAGGATCAGCTCCACGACGTCGTACAGCGTTCCCGAACCCGCACCCCCGGTGCTCGCTGCGCCTCCGCCGCCGCTCGGCGGCAGCACGGTCATGACATCTCCCTTCCACGGTTTCCCGCCACGGCCGGCACGGCTGCTGTGAATCCCCCGGCGGGACCGGCCGGGACACCGTCGGGTCCGGCGCCGCAACCGTGCAGCTGCGACGACTGGACCGACACTCCGGCGGCCACCGCAGTCGGCCGGCCGACCGGGACACCTCGCTTCTTCACACCGCTCGCCGCGCGAAACACTCCACGGGCAACCCGCCCGGATCGTCCAGGACGTCCGCCGAACCGTCCGTGACCGCCCGGCGACGCATTCGCGGCGGATGACGGGCCGTCACCGGGGCCTCCCGCGTGGGAAGCTGTCCCGAGTCGTGGAGGGGACGTGGAGGGGGAGGCAAGGGGCTGATGGCACAGGATCTGACCGCGCTGGCCGTGGCCGTCGTCGGTGTCGCCGGCACGATGACGGCGCCGTGGCTGGCGCAGCGCGCCCGTCGGTCGGAGCTGCGGTCGGAGGCCGAGCGCGCCGACCGGACGCGACGGCAGGAGTACGAGGCCAACGAGTTCGAGCGGCGACGGGAGCGCTACGCCGTCCTCAACGAGCAGGCACGCACGTACCGCACGGCGATGCTGGACGTGGCACACGCCCTGCGCCGCGGGGAGACGGTGCCACCGCAGGAGTGGGAGGCCCTGGCGGAGGCGCGCACCGCCTTCCGCGCGGAGTACGCGCAGGCACAGATGGTGCTCCCCGAGCCGACCCTGGACATCGTCTCCGAAGTGAACCGCGGCCTCAGCCACGGCTACCGGCTTCTTCGGCTGGCGGAGGCGGCTTCCGGCTCGCGGGCCGAGGCCGGGGCGGCCGTCAGCTGGCTGGAACGGCCGCTGTCGGACGGTGTGTGGCTGCTGCGCCGTGCGCTCCGGGAGGACCTGGGCGTCGCGGACGCCACGGCCGACCTGCCGGGGCGGACGGCCCAGCTCCGTACGGCGCGCCGCGGCCAGGCCGCCGTGTTCCCCGCTCTGCCGCAGGTCCGCGACGAGTCATGACGGCTGACGGCGCCCGCCGGCCGGGGCGGTCGTCCCGTCCGGCAAGGGTGTCGTCGAGGCTCGGCGTCAGGACGGGGCGAGGACGCAGAACTCGTGGCCCTCCGGGTCGGCCAGGCACGTCCACGGGACCTCGCCCTGACCGAGGTCGAGGTCGGTGGCGCCGAGGGCCCGCAGCCGCGCCACCTCCGCCGCCCGGTCGTCGCCGGGGTACGGCAGCAGGTCGAGATGGACGCGGTCCGGCACGGTCTTCACGTCGGGCGTGCGGAGGAACTCGAGGTACGGGCCGGTGCCCTTCGCGGAGCGCAGCACCGCCTGATCGTCGGTCACCTCGTGCAGGGTCCAGTCCAACGCCCCGTCCCAGAACCGGGCCATGGCCCGCGGATCCGTGCAGTCGACGACCACCGCGGCGATCGGCCCGGTGTCCCGGTAGACCTCACGGGGCTCCAGCACGCAGAACTCGTTGCCCTCGGGGTCGGCGAGGACCGTCCACGGCACGTCGCCCTGCCCCACGTCGGCGGGCGTGGCGCCGAGTGCCCGGAGCCGCGCGACCAGCTCCGCCTGGTGGGCCGGGGAGGTGGTGGCGAGGTCGAGGTGCACCCGGTTCTTCGTCGCCGTCCTGGCCTCCGGGACGGGAACGACGTCGACGCCGAGGAAGACCGGGTCCGGCCAGGCGAGGCCGCCGGCGGGTCCGACGTAGGTGGTCGCACCGGGGTGGTAGGCACTCCAGCCGAGCGCCTCCGCCCAGAACCGGCCGACCGCTCGCCCGTCGAGGGCCTTGATGTTCACCATCACGGGTCGCAGTGCCATGCGGCCGATCCTATGCGCCCGCACCGCGACCACCCCCGGCACACGCACACGCACACGCGTGTACGGTGCGAGCCCTTGAGGTGCCGTCACCCCGGGCTCAGTGGGCGGCGGCGCGGCGGGAGACCTCGAAGGCCGTCCGGGCGCGCGGGAGGAGCGGGCCGGGACGGTGGCTGCCCCGGCGGGCGGCGGGTCCGACGATCGGTCGGCTCGGCCTCACGGCTTCCTCCAGGTGGTTCGCGGTCGGAAGTGGTGGGCGGCTACCCGTCGTTCGGGCGGCGAAGCACCGTCCCGCCGCACCGCCCCGCACGGCCCGGGGCGCAACCGGCACCGCGCAAGCCGGCACCGCCCTGCCGCCGTACCGACCGCCGAGGGGAGACCGGTCGGTACGGGGTTCCGGCAGGGCGGTGCCGGATCCACCTGCGAAGGTGCGATGCGTCTGCCCCGGGCGGTGCCCGGCAAACCGGTGGGGCCGGCAACCCATGGGGCGGCTCCGCCTGCAGCTTCAGGTCCGCCAGCGCAGCACGGCACCGACGCCGCCGACCGGTCCCTCGGCACCGTCCGGCACGGTCACCGCCTCCGCGCGCGAGGCGATCGCGCAGCGCAGCAGCGCGTCGCCGGCCTGCGCGCGCTCGGGACGGCGGACGCCCATGCTGCGGACCTCGGCGCGGTCCATGCCGATGTGCTCGGGTTCGGGTCCGATCCAGACCTCGCGGCCGGCGTCCGGACCGTCGCCGCGGAGCAGCAGGGTGGCGAGCTGGTGCTGCTGGGCGGCGGCCGCGACGGCGGGGACGCCCTCGGCGGCGGCGCCCGGCGCGATCTCGGTGCCGGTGCCGTCCGTCCGGTGTTCGCCGGGGCGGCCGGTGCCGTTGCGGAACCGTTCGAGGATCTCGTCCGCGTGCTGCCGGCAGAAGTCCTGCCACGCCTCGTCGAGCCGCCGTTCGAAGGTGTCGGTGTGGATGCCGTCGGCGCGGCCGCCGCCGTCGATCTCGACGGTGCGCGGCTGCAGGTCCTGGGGCAGCCGCTCGTGAACGGCGCGCCGCTCGCGGGCGTCGCCGGTGAGGACGACGAGGTCCGCGCCGCAGTCGGAGCGGGCTTCGGCGAGCCGGTCGGCGATCGCGTCGGCGGACCGGTCCCAGGCGTCCTGGGCACGGTGCCGGTAGTGCCATTCGTAGCGGTCCGCGGGCGGAGCGCGGTGGCCCCTGCCCTGCCAGGTCGTGCCGTCGACGGTACCGAGCGGCTCGGGCCTGCCGAGGCGGCGGCGCTCCAGGTCGGCGCCGGTGCGGTCGACCGCGGCGACCAGGCAGTCGGCGGTCGCGGCCTCCAGGCGGCCCAGCAGCGGGGCGAGGCGGGGCAGCGGCCCCCAGGCGCTCTCCACGCCCGGGGGTGCGGTGGTCAGGGGTACGTCGAGCACGACCTCTCCTCCGGCGGCGAACAGGGCCCGGCCGGGCGGGGAGCCGGAGACGGGCTCGTCCGCGAGGTGTTCCGCGACCGCCCGGCAGGTGCTGGGGTCGGCGCCCAGGTCGGCGAGCTCGCGCACCGCGGTCCGCTGCAGCAGCACCTGCCGCTGCCGGGCGTCCTCGGTGGTCCGGGAGGTGTCGAGGCAGACCGTGGCCCAGGGGCCGGGCCTGCCGATCAGTGGTTCGAGGAAGCCGAGGTCCATGGCGTTCTCCGTGTGTCGGTGCGGGCCGGTGACGGCCGCCGGGGTGGCTGCACCGGCGGTGGCGGACGGCCCTGGGGGATCGACGCGGAGCGAGCGGCACCGGCCATCACGGACCACCTCCTCGACGACGGCAGGGGACGGCCGGCCGGTACCGGGAGGATCGGCGCCGCACCCTCTCCCTTCGAGGCTGCGCCCCTGGGGGGAGCCGAAACCCGCTCAGCCCCACCAATGGCCGACCGGACCCGCAGCCGGCGGGCTCCCGGGGTCGGCCGGGCGTCGGTCGGCCGCGGCACGGGCGTGGGCCTGGGCCTCGGCCTCGGCCTCGGCGAGGACGTCGAGCACCGCGGCCGCCACCGAGGCCGCTGCGGTCACCGCACGGTGGGCGGCGGGCAGGTCGCCGGATTCCCAGGACTCCACCGCGCCGGCTGCGAGTTCCCGCAGCTCGGTCAGCTTCGCCAGGGCGGTCTGCGGCAGGACGCCGGTGTCGGTCGGGGCATGGGTCATCCGCCCATCATCGGCGCGGCACCGGGCGGCGGCCGTTCACGACACGCACCGCCCCGCTCGGCGACCGGGCGGCCGATGGGCCGGATGGCCCCGTTAGAACCCGGACCGGCCGGGCAGACGCGTCGCGGACCTGTTGGACGAGAAAGACTGGAGGCCGGCATGAGCATGGTGCAAGAGTCCGTCGAGGTCGAGGTTCCGCTGCACACCGCGTACAACCAGTGGACGCAGTTCGCGGACTTCCCGCGCTTCATGGAGGGCGTGGAGGAGGTCACCCAGATCGACGAGCGGCACAACCACTGGAAGACCAAGGTCGCCGGGGTGAGCCGTGAGTTCGACACCGAGATCGTCGACCAGCTGCCCGACGAGAAGATCGCCTGGCGCACCGTGGGCGGGGACGTCCAGCAGATGGGTGTGGTGACGTTCCGGCGTCTCGACAACGACCACACGATGGTGCGGCTGGCTTTGGACTTCGAACCGGACGGCGTCGCCGAGAAGGCCGCCGACATGATGGGGATGGTCGACCGCCGCGTCAAGGGCGACCTGCGGCGCTTCAAGTCGTTCGTCGAGGACCAGGGCATGGAGTCCGGCGGCTGGCGCGGCCGGATCTCCCCCGGCAGTTCCTGACCGGGGCAGCTCCGGCCCGGGGCCGGACGACCCGGGTACGCCCGGCGGGCCGTCGCGGAACACCGCGGCGGCCCGTCCGTGCGGGGCGCCATGCGTGAGCGGGGGGCCGCGGGGTAGGCGCGCGATCGGGCAACACGGCACCAGCGAGCCCGAGGAGGAGTCATGCCGGCCGGTTCGAGCAAGAAGCGGGAACGCCAGTACGAGCACATCAAGGACAGCGTGCTGGACCGCGGCGAGAGCGAGGACCGGGCGAAGGAGATCGCCGCCCGGACGGTCAACAAGGAGCGTGCCCGGCACGGCGAGTCGAAGACCGCCAGCCGCAGCTCCGTCCAGGACATGTCGTCCTCCCGGCGCGGCGGGCAGCGCTCGCACTCCGGCGCCCAGGGGCCCACCTACGACCAGCTCTACAACGAGGCCAAGCAGCGCAACATCCACGGCCGTTCGAAGATGAACAAGAAGCAGCTCGCCGACGCGCTCGGCCGCTGAGCGCCCCGCGGTCCCCGGAGGACGGCCGGTGCCCGACGGTGCCACCGCCCCTCCGGGGGCCGCACCACCTCCCGCAAGCCCCCGCTCCCTCCCCCGCGTCGCCGGCATCACGGTGGCCTCCCGCTACCTGCCCGCCACCCGCGGCCTCGACGTCGGCGGCGACTGCTACGACTTCATCCGGCTCGACGAGCGCACCGCGGCCGCCGTCATCGGCGTCGTGCAGGGCCACAACACCACGGCCGCCGCGCTGATGGGGCAGGTCCGCACCGCCGTGCACGCCCACGCGACGGCCGGCGCCGCGCCGGACGAGGTGCTCGCCCGCACCAACCGGCTGCTCGCGGACCTCGACTCCGACCTGCTGGTCTCCTGCCTCTACGCCCAGCTCGACCGCACCGGGCGGCAGGCCACCGTCGCCTCCGCCGGCCATCCGCCGCCGCTGCTGCGCCGCCCGAACGGGCGCGGCCACGCGCTCACCGTGGAGGCCGGGCCGCTGCTGGGCGCCGCCGCGTCGGCCGGCTACCCGCTCACCACCCTCCCGCTCCTCGACGGCACCCTGCTGGCCCTCTACACCGACGGGCTGGTGGAGGTCCCCGGGACGGACGCCTCCCGGACCACGCCGGACCACAGCCGAGCTGGCCGGTCTGCTCGGCGCGAGCGGCGCCGGACCACTCGACCGGCTCATCGACGAGCTGGTCCGCCACGGCTGGCCACCGGCCGGCACACCGACGACATCGCGCTCCTCGTCCTGGACATCGCGCCGGGTGGCGCGGCACGATACGGGACCGGCCGCCCGAGCGACGGCGACCCGCCGGCGGGAACACCGCGCGGGCGTGCGCCGTCCGGTGCAGGGTAGGTGGCTGTGGCTCACGGTGCCCGCCACCCGGGCGGGCACCCGAACGGTCCGTACCCGGGAGGTCCCCCGCCGTGGCAGCAGCGTCCGCCGTCCAGGAATCCGTGCAGGAATCCGTGCCGGAGTCCGTGCCGGAGTCCGTCCAGGACTTCATCGCCGTCAGAACACCCGAGGAGATCGACCGCGCGGCGTGCGCGGCCGGTGCCGACGGAGGGCCCGAGGCCGACGGCGCCGCCGCGGCCTACCGGTGGGTGCTCGACCCCGGCACGCCGGCCCCGATCAGCGGCGCCGTGCACGAGCTCCTCACGGACGGCGAACTCGCCGCCGAGGAGCGGGCGGCGATCCAGGCGGCCCGGGACTGCGCACGGCCCGGCGAGGAGCGGCGCCGCGCCCGGGGTGTCGCGGACGCGCTCGGCTGGGTGCTCGGATTCGCCCCGCTCGACGAGTGACCGGGAACGGTTGAAGGGCGTCGGCCAGGTGCCGCCCCGCGGACCGGGCACCGAGTCCTCGGTGCGGACGGCGACGGAACGGATGCCCGTGAGGCCCGCGAGCTCGACGGTCAGAGCCCGGAGGTCCGTCGTCGCCACGGCCGGGAGCCGCGGCGCCCAAACGGCGCGCCTACCCGGGCCCCCGGCGAACCACCCGCGGGCGCCCCGGTCAGGGCGCCGGCAGCACGGCCCACACGGTCTTGCCGCTCGGGACGGGCGTGACGCCCCAGTCCACCGCGAGCCGTTCGACGATGTGCAGGCCGTGGCCGTGCGGCTGCTGCGGGCGGTAGGGGCGGACGACCGGCGGACGGGTGCTCGCGTCGGTCACCGCGACGGTGAGGGTGTCGTGGTCCAGGTCGAGGTCGAGGCTGAGCGGGCCCGGGGTGTGGCAGTACGCGTTGGTGAGCAGCTCGCAGGCCACCAGCAGAACGTCCTCGGCCCGTTCCCCGGAGGACGGCACGGGCGACGGCCCCTGCGCCAGCGCTCGGCGCACGTAGGCCATGCCCGACTGGGGCCCGGGACCGTCGGTGGACCCGAGCGGCAGATGCCAGTGGCGCGATGTCCGGTTCACCCTGGTCGTCTCCTGCTCCGTTGCTCCCCCGGGAGCGTCTAACCGGCTCCCGGCCCGCCGTAACCCCTGCAGGCGCGGTGACGGCTCCGGCCGCCCGGGTCTTCGTTCTGCGGTCTGCGCCGCAGGGACGCTTCGTTCCGCGGGTGACGGGCAGGCTCCCCGGGAGCCACTGCCGCGGGAAGCCCCGTCGGGGAGTCCGTGACGGAGGGAGCAGCACCGTGGATGCGGAGCTCCGTGTCACCCCCCGCCCGGCGCCGGCCGGTGAACGAAGACTGGCCGTCGCCGGCCAGGCCGACATGGACACGGTGCACGTGCTGGAGGAGGCCCTGGGGAAGGCGCTGGGCGTTCCTCCCCTGCCGGCGGCCGTGGTGGTGGACTGCTCGGCGCTCGCCTTCTGCGCCTCGGCCGGGCTGAACGCGCTGCTGCGCGCCCGGCTGGCGGCCACGGCCGTCGGCGTCGCCCTCCGACTGGCCGCGCCTTCTCCGCAGCTGGTCCGCCTGCTCCGGCTGACGGAGGCCGACACCGTCTTCGACATCGACCCGGCCGACGAGCCGCCGCTGCGGGAGAGCCTCTGACCCGGGGGCCACCGGCGGGGTTCACCCCGGCAGGCCCTCGATGCGGAAGAAGTCCCGCAGGTGGGTCTTCGGGCGGGGGCCGGTCGGCGGGAGGTCGTCCCGGGGCCGGTCGGCCGGTGAGCGGCGCACCTTGTGCAGCCGCTTCGTGCGGGCCCGGGCACCGGCCTCGGCGAGTTCGTCCGCCGGTGCGGCGGTGCCGAGTCCGTCCAGGACCAGGGCCTCCTCCTCGCTGGCGTGGCCGGTGACCTCGCGGACGAGCAGGGCGACCTTGCGGTCGAAGAGCGGGGCGTCCGCGCCGATCCGGGAGAGGTCGTCGAGCAGGGCGCCGATCGTGGCGAGTGCGGCCCGTTCCCGTTCCACGGTCTCCCGGCGGTCGGGGAGGCTGCGCAGCGCCAGCGGGTAGAGGTATTCGGCTTCGACGGCCATGTGGCGTTCCAGCAGGGCGGCCGCCTCGTCGAGGAGTTCGCGTCGCAGCGGGTCCTTCAGCGGGGTGCCCGCCATGCGGCCGAACAGGTTGCGGATCCGTTCGTGGTCGGTGGTGAGGACGTCGATGAGGTCGCCGGAGGTCATGGTGCACCTCGTCTTCCGTGCACGGGCGTTCGGTCGGCAGTCGCGCTTACCCGGGCCCGTGCGCCGCAATCGGCGCCCGGTCAGATCAGGGCGAGCGCTGCCGTGCCGTGCAGGACGACGGCCTCGCCGCCGGCGGGGGGGGGGGGGGGGGGGGGGGGGGGCCGGGCGCCCGGGGGGGCCCGGGGGGGGCCCGGGGGGGGGGGGGGGCGGGGCCGGGCGGTGCGGGCGCTCCCCCGCGGCGGGCCGAAGCCCTAGGCTGGCGGCCA
>NZ_BAAALD010000043.1:31762-48599 GCF_039528095.1 Kitasatospora arboriphila | reverse complement strand
CCGCCCCCCCCCCCCCCGCGGGGGGCGGCGAGGCCGCGGGTGAGGCCGTCGGCCTCGTCCTGCGGGTCGCCGTCGGCCCCGCCGGTGAGGCAGGTGCCGGGCGGGACGACGACGACCAGGACCTCGCCGCGTTCGCGGGCCGCGGTCCGCCACTCGGGGGAGGCCGCGGGCTTGGGCACCGGCTCCCAGGACTGCCGGCCGCCGACGAAGAGCAGCCGGTCGACCAGCGGGCCGTTCATCACCACCACGGCGGTGCTCTGCGGCGCGTCGCCGGCTGCCAGCAGGAAGCCGCTCTCCAGGGCGTGGGTGAGCAGTTCGGCGTGCCACCGCCGCCCGACCTCGATGAACGCCTCCGCGACGGGTGGGCCGATCTCCTGTTCCTGCACGGTGAGCGCCCACACCGTGGGCTCCGAGTCGGAGTCGATGTCCTCGCTCACGGGGCCACCTCCGTGGGTCTGCGTCGCGCCGGTCGGTCGTACCGTCGCGCCTACCCGCCCGGGGGCGGCCCACGCCTGGTCGGATCCCGGGCGGATCCGCGGTTCGGGGTGTCCGCGGGGGCACGCCGGACGGACGGCGCGGATCGCGCGGCTGCGGCGGAGGTTCCACCGGTCGTGACCCGGCGCGGCCCGGGGCCGGTGGACGTGTGTCCCTGCGGGCCCCGGGTAGGCGCGGCGCAGACCGCGTGCCGGAAGGCCCCGGCACCGGGCCCGACCGGGAGCTTCTGACCATGACCCGTGCGCCGATCCCTCCGCCCGTTCCCGAACCCCGCCGTCGGCGGTACCTGCTCTGCCCGCCGACGCACTTCGCGGTGGACTACGCGATCAACCCGTGGATGGACCCGGGACGTCCGGTCGACGGTGCCGCGGCGGAGCGGCAGTGGCGGCGGCTCTGTGCGGTGCTGCGTGGCCTGGGGCACGAGGTGGCGACCGTGGATCCGCTGCCGGGGCTGCCCGACATGGTGTTCACGGCCAACGGCGCCACCGTGGTGGACGGGCGGGTGCTGGTGGCGCGGTTCAAGCACGCGGAACGCGCGGGCGAGGCCGCGGCCCACCGCCGCTGGTTCGCGGGGGCGGGTTTCCGGCCGGTGCACACGGCGAGCCTGGTCAACGAGGGCGAGGGCGACCTGCTGGTCGCCGGGCGGCGGATCCTGGCCGGTTCGGGTTTCCGGACGACCGCGCCGGCCCACCGCGAGGCGCAGCGTCTGCTCGGCCTGCCGGTGGTCACCCTGCAGCTGGTCGATCCGCGTTTCTACCACCTGGACACCGCGCTGGCCGTGCTGGGCGACGATCAGATCATGTACTGGCCGCCAGCCTTCTCCGCCGCGAGCCGGCGGCTGCTGGCCACCCTGTACCCGGACGCCGTCCGCGGGGCGGCGGCGGACGCGGCCGTGTTCGGGCTGAACGCGGTCTGCGACGGGCGGCACGTGGTGCTGCCGCGGGCCGCCACCGGCCTGGCCGCACAGGTGCACGCGCGCGGCTACCGCCCCGTCCCGGTGGAGATGCCCGAGCTGCTGAAGGCGGGCGGCGGTCCCAAGTGCTGCACGCTCGAACTCCGCGGTGCGTGAGCGCGCCGAGGCCCCCGTGAGAGAGGTTCCCGCATGACGACCGCCCTGCGTCCCGCCGCCCCTGCCGCGCCCGTCCTGCCCGCGGCCCGCGGCCCGCTGTCCGCGCTGGTGCTGGAGGCGCTGACCGCCGCGCCGGGCACCGGGCCCGGCTGCCCGGCGGACGTCGGGGACCCGTGGGGCGAGGACGCGCAGCTGGCCCTGTACGTCTGCTACGAGCTCCACTACCAGGGGTTCCACGGGGTCGATCCGGCCTGGGAGTGGGACACCGGTCTGCTGGCGCTGCGCGCCCGGCTGGAGGCGGCGTTCCTCGCGGCGCTGCGCGGGGCGGTGGGCGGTCCGGGCCCGCTGGACGGGGTGGTCGCCGATCTGCTCGTGGAGCCGCCGGACGGGACGGGGCCCTCGTTCCACCTGCTGGAGCGCGGCGAGCGCTGGCAGGCCCGGGAGTACGTGGTGCACCGGTCGCTCTACCACCTGAAGGAGGCCGACCCGCAGCTGTGGGCCGTCCCGCGGCTGCCGCACCCGGCGAAGGCCGCCCTGATGACCGTGCAGTACGACGAGTACGGGTCGGGGCGGCCCGAGCGGGCGCATGCGCTGCTGTTCGGGCGGATGATGGCCGACCTCGGCCTCGACACCCGCTACGGCCACTACCTGGACGCCGTCCCCGCCCCCGCCCTGGCGGTGGTCAACCTGATGTCGCTGTTCGGGCTGCACCGGGCGCTGCGCGGCGCGGCGGTCGGCCAGTTCGCCGCGGTCGAGATCACCTCCCCGCCGGGGGCGGCCCGGCTGGCCCGTGCGCTGGAGCGCCTCGGCGCCTCCCCGGACGGCACGCTGTTCTACCGGGAGCACGTGGTGGCCGACGCCGTCCACGAGCAGTTGGTGCGGCGCACCGTGCTGGAGCCGCTGGTGGCCGGCGACCCGGCGCTGGCCGCGGACATCGCCTTCGGCATCGCCGCCACCGGCGCGGTCGAGGACCGGTTGGCCGGGCATCTGCTGGATGCCTGGGGCCGGGGCCGCAGCTCGCTGCGGGTGCCGCTCGGCGACGGCCCGCCGGCCTGACGGCCGTTCGTGCGAGGAGCCGACCGTGTCCGACCGTCCCTCCCCCGGCAGCCGGCTGGACCGGCCGGCCCGGCTCGCCCGGCAGATCACCGCGGCGCTGGACGCGGCCGGCCACACCGTCGCCGCCGCCGAGTCCCTGACCGCCGGCGCGCTCTGTCAGGTGCTCGCCGAGGCACCCGGTGCCTCCGCCGTCCTGCGCGGCGGCGTGGTCGCCTACGCCACCGAGCTGAAGGAGGGCCTGCTCGGGGTCGACGCGGCCCTGCTGCGCGAGCACGGCCCGGTGGATGCGGGGGTCGCCGCGCAGATGGCCGAGGGCGTCCGCCGGCTGACCGGGGCGTGGTACGGCCTGGCCACCACCGGCGTCGCGGGGCCGGCCCCGCAGGACGGCCACCCGGTGGGCACGGTCTTCGTCGCCCTCGCCTCGCCGCGCGGCACCACCACAGCCGAGCCCTCCCCCGCCGCCGGCGACCGCGACGGGATCCGCCGCGCGGCCGTCCTCGCCGCCCTGGAACTCCTGCACGGGGTCCTCCGGCCCCCCGCCGACCAGGGCGTTCCGCGGTTCGGTTCGGGACCGGCGGGCAGGCGCGCACCATGCTTCTGATCACCCCGCCGGGCGTGTACCCGGCCCAGGGGGACACCCGGCTGCTCACCGAGGCGCTGGAGCGTGAGGTGCTCGACGGCCGGAGGGTCCTCGACCTGTGCACCGGCAGCGGGGCGGTGGCGATGGCCGCCGCGGCGCTGGGTGCCCGGGTGACGGCGGTGGACGTGTCCCGCCGTGCCCTGGCGGCCGCCGCCGCCAATCTGCTGCTCAACCGCCGCCGGGTGCGGCTGCGCCACGGCGATCTGCTGGCCCCGGTCGCCGGGGCCCGGTTCGACCTGATCACCGCGAACCCGCCGTACGTGCCCAGCCGGTCGGCGCCGCCCCGCCGCGGGATCGCTCGCAGTTGGGACGCCGGCCGCGACGGCCGCGCCCTGTTGGACCGGATCTGCGCCGACGCCCCGGCGCTGCTCGCGCCGGGCGGGGTGCTGCTCGTGGTGCAGTCGGCGGTGGCCGGCGTCCCGGCGACCTGTGCCGCGCTCGCCCGCGCCGGGCTGCGGGTCGGCATCGCGGCACGGCTGCGCCAGCCGTTCGGGCCGGTGATGACCGCCCGGGCCGGCTGGTTCGAGGAGCGCGGCCTGATCGCGCCGGGGCAGCGCGAGGAGGAACTGGTGGTGGTCCGCGGTGTCCGGCCCGTCTGAGCGCGCGCCGCGGCGGGTCACCGTCGCCGAGGACGGGCCGTTCCTGGTGGAGGGCCCGGTGGAGGTCGTCCTGCCGGACGGCACCCGGCAGGTGAGCGAGCGGCCGGTGGTCGCCCTGTGCGCCTGCCGGCGCAGCCGGTGCTTCCCGTTCTGCGACACCAGCCACCGCCGCCGGAGCCGGCCGCCGGACCCGCAGGTTTGAAGCCCGCCGCGCTGCCCAGAGGCGGTGCACGGGTGTCACGGCGTCCTGCCCCCTCGCCGTGGCACCCGACCCGCGGTGAGCGGGGCCGGCGGCGGTCAGCGTCTGAGGGTGACGGAGGGGGCGACGCCGTAGGCGCGCCGGTAGGCCTCGGCGAAGCGGCCGGGGTGGGCGAAGCCCCAGCGGGCGGCGGCCCCGGTGACGGTCAGCCCGTCCTGCGGCGTGGCGGCCCTGAGGTCGGCGTGCGCCCGGGCGAGCCGGACGCGGCGCAGGTACGCCAGCGGGGTGCACCCGGCGTACCGGCGGAAGGAGTACTGCAGGGCCCTGGGCGTGACGCAGGCCGCCGCGGCGACGGCCGCCAGGGTGAGGTCCTGGTCGGCGTTGTCGTCGATGAAGGCGACGGCGCGGCGCAGGGTCGCGGGGGTGGCGTCCCGGCTGTCGGCGGGTACCGGGTCGGTGCGGGCGTTGTGCGGCAGGGCGGCCAGGGTCGCGGTGGCGAGGTGCTGGGCGGCGCTGGACACCAGCAGGTCGGACTCGCAGGCGGCCGGGTTGTCGAGGACGCCGTCGCGGAGGTAGGCCACGGCGGCGGTGAGCTGGCGGTTGGCCTCGGGCGTGACCGCGCGGGGGCCGGTCAGCCGGACGGGCCCGCCGCCCGCGGGGACGGCCGGGGCGGCGTCGGCGAGCAGCGCCGGGTCGAACATCGCGATGGTGTAGCGGGCCGAGCGGACCTCGCCGCGGTACGGGCGGTCGGGCGGCGCGATCAGGAAGGTCTCCCCGGAGCCGAAGACCTCCTCGCGGCCGTCGGTGAGGTCGACGATGGTGCCCGCGTGCACGGTGATCAGGCACACCTTGCCGAGGCTGCCCGCGTCGTAGCCCATGGTGTAGCCGAAGGAGAGGCGGTCCACCGACAGCGGGCCGACCGCGCGCCGGCTGATCCGCACCCGCGCGTCCTCGACCGGGCCGCCGATCCGCATCGGCGTGTAGGCGGACGAGAGGAACTCCTCCGTCGCGTCCAGACTCGCGCTGTCGAACAGGAACGACTCCATCTCCACCACCAGACTCGTGCCCCGGACCTTCGACGCTACGCCGGTCGACCCGCACCCGGGGCGGACACGAGGACGGCGGCGGGGTCAGGAGGCCGCGGGGACGGTCGCCATGGCGTCGAGCACCTCCCGGTCGGAGGGCGGATGGAAGTCCTCGTACCAGTCGCCGACGTCCCGCAGGTACCAGGACCGGTGCGGGCAGACCAGTTCGTCGGCCACCGGCTGCACGGCGGCGGTGGCGCGGGCGGCGCTCACCGGCGCGGCCATGATCAGCCGGGCCGGCCGCTGCTCGCGCAGGCGGCAGAGCGCGGCCCGCGCGACGACGCCGGTGGCGAGGCCGTCGCCGACGAGGATGACGGTCCGGCCCCGGACCCGCGGGAACGGCCGGTCCTCGCGGTAGAGCGCCTCGCAGCGGTCCACCTCCGCCCGCCCGTCGGCGACCTCCCCGGCCAGCCGCTGCTTCGTCAGGCCCATCGTGCGCAGCGCGTGCTCCTGCCACTGCGGCGGCGTGCCGGGCAGCAGCGCGCCCACCGGGACCTCGGGGCTGTCCGGGGCGCGCACGAGCCGGGCGACGAGTACGTCGAACTGCGCCCCGAGGACGGTCGCCACGGCCGCGCCGACCGGCACTCCTCCGGGCGGGAGGGCGAGCACCAGCGGATCCGGCGGTACGCCGCCGAGCTGTCTGCACAGCGCCTCGGCGAGGTCGCGGCCCGCCTGCTCGCGGTCGTGGAAACGCATGCCGTCCACCTTCTGCCGTCCGTTCCGTCCCCCGGTCGGTCCTTCGCGGCGTCGTCTACCCGCTGTGACGGAAGCCATCGGGCCGTCCGGGGGACGTCCGCCGGACGGCACGTGTGCACCCGGCCGGACGGGGCACCCGCCGGTCACGGCCCGCACCGGGCGGGCCCCTACCGAGGAGGCGGCGATGGCAGGCCACGGCGGCGACGTCATCAAGGAACTCGAGACCGACCACCGCGAGGTCGAGGAGCTCTTCGCGCAGATCATGCAGGCCACCGGGGAACACCGGAAGTCGCTGCTCGACGAGGTGACGATCGAGCTCGTCCGGCACTCCGTGGCCGAGGAGGCCCACCTGTACCCCGCGGTCCGCGAGTACGTGGGCGGCGGCGACGCGATGGCCGACCGCGAGGTCGAGGACCACGCGAAGGTCGAGCGGCTGCTCAAGGAGATCGAGGGCAAGGACGCCGGCGACCCCCGGCTGGACACCCTGACGACCACCCTGGTCGACGAGGTCACCTCGCACATCCGAGACGAGGAGCAGAACCTCTTCCCGGCCCTGCGCGCGGCCTGCAGCCAGGCCGACCTGGAGGTGCTGGGCAACCAGGTGCGCCGCTCCAAGGCGACCGCACCGACCCGGCCGCACCCCGGCGCGCCCTCCTCGCCGGCCGCCCGCAAGGTGCTGGCCCCGGGCGTCGGCCTGATCGACCGGGTGCGGGACTACGTGTCCGACCGCGGCGCGGCGTGAGGAGGGGACCGTGAGCATCCGGCGCCGGGCGTACCCGGAGGCACACCCCGAGGAACACCCCGAGGCGGGCCGCGGCCGGGCCCGACGGGACGACCGCGGCACCGGGCCGTCGGAACGCGGGCGCGGCCGGGAGCGGGCCGCCGACCGGGAGGGCGCGGGCAGCAGCGCCGCGCCCTCCCCGGCGGCGGGCCGCGACGACGACGGGCCGAGGCCGCCGGCGGCCGACACCGCAGCGCCCTGACGGCCGTCCGGTCACCGGGCGGGGGTGCCGCCTACGACGTGCCGGGGAGCCGGACCGTGACGAGCAGGCCGCCTGCGGGGCGCGCGGCGAGGTCGAGCGTCCCGCCGTGGGCGCGGACGATGCTGTGCACGATGGCCAGGCCGAGGCCGGCGCCCTCGTGCTCGTCGGTGCGGACGCGTTCCGTGCCGCGCCGGAAGGGTTCGGTGAGGGTCGGCAGCAGGTCCGGCGGGAGCGGGCGGCCCGTGTTCTCGACCCGCAGCACGCTCGTGCCGCCCTGCGTCCCGGTGTGCACCGTCACGGTGCCGCCGGCGGGCAGGTTGTGGACGACGGCGTTCTGGACGAGGTTGGTCGCCATCCGCAGCAGGAGTTCCGCGGAGCCGCTCGTCCGGGCCGCCCCGCCGGTGACCTCCAGCGTGGTCCCGCGCCGTTCGGCGAGCGGCAGCAGCGTCTCGGCGGCCTCCTCCGCCACCAGGGAGAGGTCGACGTCCTCGCGGGGGAGGTTGCCGCGGTCGGCGCGGCCGAGCAGCAGGAGCGCCTCGGTGAGGTCGATCGCCCGGGTGTTGACGGCGTGCAGGCGTTCGACGACCTCGCCCGGGTTCCGCGTCGGGTCCTTGCGGGCGACGTCGAGGAGCGTCCGGGTGATCGCCAGCGGGGTGCGCAGTTCGTGCGAGGCGTTCGCGGCGAACCGCTGCTGCTCGGCGACGTGGGACTCCAGCTGGTCGAGCATCGAGTCGAAGGTGTCGGAGAGTTCGCGGAACTCGTCCTGCCGGCCCTCCATGCGGATCCGGTGGGACAGCGAGCCCTTCCCGGCCGTCCGTGCCGCCTCGGTGATCCGGGTGAGCGGAGCGAGCATCCGGCCCGCGAGGATCCATCCGCCGACGAGGCCGAACACCAGGAGGAAGGCCATCGCCACGGCCGCGGCGGGGGCGAAGGTGTGCACCAGGAGGTAGCGGTTGGGCGACACCCCGAGCAGGCCCTGGCTGTTGTCGGGGACGTAGCGCAGCAGGTACAGCCACACCACGCCCAGCAGGAGGGCACCGGCCACGACGAGGAACCCGACGTAGCTGAGGGTGAGTTTGAGTCGGGCGCTCGGCCCGGGCCGTCTGTTCACGGGCGGGTGGTGTCCGTGCCGGTGTCGATGCGGTAGCCGACGCCGGGCACCGTGGCGATGATCCACGGCTCGCCGAGCCGCTTGCGCAGCGCGGAGACGGTGATGCGGACGGCGTTGGTGAGGGGGTCGGCGTTCTCGTCCCAGGCCCGCTCCAGCAGCTGTTCGGCACTGACGACCCCGCCGCCGGCGGCGACCAGGACCTCCAGCACCGCGAACTGCTTGCGGGTCAGCGCGACGTGCCGGCCGTCGCGGAAGACCTCCCGGCGGAAGGGGTCGAGCCGCAGGCCCGCGATCTCGCGGACCGGCGGCCGCAGGTGCGCGCGTCGGCGGTCGAGCGCCCTCAGCCGCAGGACGAGCTCCCGCAGGTCGAACGGCTTGGTGAGGTAGTCGTCGGCGCCGAGCCCGAACCCGGACGCCTTGTCGTCGATCCGGTCGGCGGCGGTGAGCATCAGGATCGGGATGCCGCTGCCGGAGGCGACGATGCGCCGGGCGACCTCGTCGCCGGAGGGGCCGGGGATGTCCCGGTCGAGGATCGCGAGGTCGTAGGAGTGGACGCCGAGCAGCTCCAGGGCACAGTCGCCGTCGCCGGCGATGTCGGCGGCGATCGCCTCCAGCCGGAGGCCGTCCCGGACGGCTTCGGCCAGGTAGGGCTCGTCCTCCACGATCAGTACGCGCATGCCGGAAGCCTAAGCCGCGACCGGCGCGGGGCGGGACGGCTCCGACGGCGCCCGGTCCGCGGTGCGCCACCAGCGGCGCGAGGCGAGGCCGGCCAGCCCGGCGCCGACGGCGTTGACCAGGACGTCGTCCACGGAGGACACCCGGTCCAGCTGCAGGACGTACTGCGCGGTCTCGACCAGGACGGAGCAGCCCGCCCCGAGCGCCAGCACGCGAGGCACGGACGCCAGCGCCGCGAACCGCATCGGCGCGAAGAAGCCCAGCGCCGCGAAGACCAGCAGGTTGCCCACGATCCCCAGCGCCCCCATCGTGACCAGGTCCCGCAGCGGCACCAGGCTCACCCGGGCGGGCACGGTGCCGGCCCCGCCGCCCGGCATCATGGTCATCCACACGAACGGCACCGTCCCGTGGACCATGCCGACCTCGGCCAGCGACCTCCGCCACGCCCGGCCGGCCCCGGCGGCACGTCGGCGGTGCGCCAGGGCCCACGCCACCAGCACCGACAGCGGCAGCACGACCAGCGTCATCAGCACCACCCCGTTGAAGGTGTCGAAGCAGCCGTGCCACCGCCCGGCCATGCACCGCGGGGCGGACATCATCAGCGGCCGGCGGACGACGAACGCGGCGCCCGCCAGGCCGAGGACCGCCAGGCCGAGGAGCCCGGCCCTGAGCGTGCGGCGGGGCGGTGCGGACGGGGAGGCGTCGAGGTTCATGCCCCCATTCGAGCCGGTGGGGCGTTGCGGCGGCGTATGCGGTTTTCGATACGCCCGCGATACACGCCCGCCCCACCGGCGGGAGCCGTCCTATGGGAGCAGGTGGTGGCCGTCCTCGTCGGCGGGGGCGGCCATCAGGAGGCCGCCGGGCATGGAGAGGTTCTTGAGGAAGTGGATGCGCTGCTGGGTGCGTTCGCCCTCGTCCTCGGCCTCCCGGAAGCGGTGGCCCGCCCAGGTGACCGGGAGGAGGGTGCAGGCGAGCACGGCCGCCGACAGCCGCGGCGGCTTCCCCGCCGCGAGGAGCAGGCCGGAGGCGGCCTGGACGCCGCCGTTCAGGCGGACGGCGTTGACGGTGCGGGCGGGTACCCCGGGCAGGTCGGACAGGGCGTCGACGACCGGCCGGGCGGCGGGTGCGAGGTGCTCGGGGCGCCGCACCGCGTCCGCCCCGCCGGCGATGAACGTCGAGGCCGGCAGGGGGCGTGCGCAGACCCTGACGACGGTCATGACAGGTGGCCTTCCAGCAGGGCGGCGGGCTCGACGTCGAACAGCTCGTGCGTTCCGGTCACCCGGAGGAGCTGGGCCAGCTGCTCGCGCGGCTCGCTCAGCCGGAAGGCGATGCCGTTCGCCGCGGCCCGCTCCCGGGCGACGATCAGTTCGTTCAGGCCCGCGGTGGTGCAGAACTCCAGGCCGGAGCAGTCCACCACGACGGTGTGGGGCGCCGGGAGGCGGCTCAGCGCCTTGTCCAGTGCGGCGCGCAGCGTCTCGGTGCTGCCGGTGTCGGCCTCCCCGGCCAGCTGGACGACCCGTAGGCCGGGCGTGGGCGAGCGGTGGGTGACGTGGATGACGGGATGCACGGGAGCCTCCTCCAGGGGTGCGGGGCCGCCCGCTCCGGGGGTCCCGCCCTGAATCTGTGCGCGCGCCTGCCCGGCCCACGCCCCCGGGAAACGAACGGCCGTCTCCGGCGTCGGCGGCGGAGCGTGACAAACCGGTCGGACCGATCGGATCGCCACGAAGCCGGAGGTTCTTCGTTTTCAGGACGGCGGAACCGTGCCGCTTCGCTCACGGTGCTGTGGACGGGCACCCGAATGGGCCAGTGTCGAACTGGTGACCTCCCGCTACGGGAGGCCCGGCCGACGAGAGGAACGGACCGTGGAAACCGAGTTCCGCGTGACCCGCCGCCCCGCCCCGCCGGGGGTGTGCAGGCTGGCACTGGCGGGACAGGTCGACATGGAGACCTCGGACGCCCTGGCCGAGGCCCTGGGTGGGGCACTGCTGGAGGAGCCGGCGCCCGAGCTGCTCACGGTGGACTGTGCCGCGCTGGACTTCTGCGGTTCCGCCGGCCTGAACGAACTCCTTCGCGCCCGGCAGATCGCCCTGGCGGCGGGGATCGGCTTCCGCCTGGCCTCGCCCAGCCCGCAGGTGGTCCGCCTCCTGGAAGTGACCGAAGCGGACACCGTCTTCGACATCGAGCTCACGGATCCCCGCCGGTTCGAGGGCACCGCCTGCTGACGGCCGCCGTCCGTCGCCGGCGTCATTCGAGCCGACCCGGATCGACCGGGAAGCCGTTGACCTGGGGCAGCGGCGGCAGCAGCTCGGCCCAGACGGTCTTGCCGCCGCCCACGGGCCGGTGGCCCCACCGCAGGGCGAGCCGCTCCACGATCTGCAGCCCGTGGCCGGAGGTCGCGTCGGGCCGGTAGGGGTGGAGGAGGACGGGCGGTGCGGAGTCCCCGTCCGTGACCGAGATCCTCAGCCGCCGTCCGGCCCTGTCGAGGTCGAGGCGGGTCGGCCCCGGGGTGTGCGCGCAAGCGTTGGCCACCAGTTCGTCGGCCACCAGGAAGGCGTCCTCCCGGACGCGCCGGGTCTCGGCCCGGTCGCGGCCGGCCGGGTACCAGTCGTCGAGGGTCTGCTGGACGAAGGCCATCGCCGTCGCCAGCGCGTGTTCCTGTCCGGGACGCAGGTGGCGGACGCGGTGGTCCGACAGTCCTGCGCGTTCGTCGGTCATGGCGTCCTCCCGCCGGCCCCCAGGGTCCGGGGGTGCTGCTCAGGCGAAGATCCGCGCCACCATGAAGACCAGGACGCAGAGGACCAGCAGCCCGACGACCAGCAGCGGCCACGGCCCCCAGGCCGTACGGAGTTCCGGCGGTTCGGGCACCGAGATGCCCGCCGTGGTGCTGGACTCGGCCGGCGGCGTCTCCTCGGGGGGTGCGGCTCGGACGGCCTGCGCGGCCGGCGCCGGGGACGTGCTCGCCAGTTCCCGCAGCGTCCCGGGCAGGTCCAGTTCGACGACGCCGGTACCGGGACCGGAGGCGCTCGCGTAGGCGAAGGCGCCGTCGTGCGTGAAGACGGCCATCAGTGAGCGTCCGGGACGGGTGAAGAGCAGGCGTTCGTTGCGCGTCCGGTCGCCGGGCTCGCGGCGCACCGCCCATCCGAGTTCGCCGGCCCGCTCGTAGAGTGCGGCCTGCTGCCGGCTGAGCGGCAGTCTTCGTACGACGGTGGCCATGACGGTGCACCCGTTCCGGTCGGTCCTTCCGCGTTCCAGCGCCTCGGGGCTCGCACCGGAATCGCCTGAGTCGATGCATCTGCCCGATAATCGTCGTCCCAACCCCGAGACGTCGGTTCCCCTCAGACGATCGGCTCCGCGCTGCGCGGCCGGCCGAGGTCCCGCGCGGTGACGACGGACCGGACGGTGCCGTCCGCCTCGATCTCGGCGCGCACCGTGCCCGACTCGTCGGTGTACACCTCGGTACCGCTGACGCCCCTCGCGCCGGTGGCGATCACGGTGACTTCGGTCGGCGACTCGTCGAAGACCAGCCGGTACTGCTTGGACCTGTGCATGGCCCGCCTCCTCGTCTCCGCGGCCCCGAGTGGGGCCCATGACGGGTGCCGGCCCCGGACACCCCGGCGCCGGACGTCGCCGGGGCCTCAGTCCAGCAGGCCGGCCGTCTCGTCGGTGACCATGCGGACGAGGCCCTTGCGGCCGGTCTGTCGGAGCTCGCGGCGCTGGCGCACCGCGCCGTTGCCCTCGGCGAGCAGGCGGCGCAGGGCCTGGTCGACGCGTTCCAGATCCCCGTCGGCACTGAGCTCCGGCCCGACGCGGGCGAGGAGCGTGGCGGCGGCCTCGGCAGCCGGGACCAGATTACCGGTGACGGGGTCGGGCAGCCGTTCGGCGAGGCCGTGCCGGGCGGCGTACCAGGCGGCGGTCTGCAGGAGCTCGGGCGGGGCGGGCGGCACGGCCGCGGCCCGGCGGGGATCCAGTGCCCGGGCGGCCAGGGCGCGGACGAGCCCGGCGAGCAGCACGGCCTCGTCCGCCCGCAACTGGACGTCGGTCGTGCGGACCTCGACGGTCGGGTAGCGCTCGGAGAGCCGGGCCTGCCAGTAGACCTGCGCGGTGTCGCGGATCAGTCCGGTGGCGACCAGTCGGTGGATCCGCCGGTCGTAGTCGGCGCCGTCCGCGAACGACGGGGGCACACCGCTGACCGGCCAACGGCCGAAGACGACCGTGCGCCAACTGGCGAAGCCGGTGTCCCGGCCCCGCCACAGCGGCGAGTTGGCGCCCAGCGCGGTCAGCACGGGCAGCCACGGGCGCAGCCCGTTGAGCACGGCCACGCCCTCCGCCCGGCCCGGCACGCCCACGTGCACGTGCATCCCGTTGATCAGCTGTTCGTCGGTGAGGGCGGGCGCGTCGCGGCGCATCCGGCGGTAACGCGCCGAGGGGGTGACCGGCACCGGGAGCCGGTCGGTGAACGGGGCCGAGCCGCAGGCGGCGAGCCGGCAGCCGCAGGCCTCGGCGGCACCGGTGAGGCAGTGGCGCAGCCGCAGCAGGTGCCCGCCGAGTTCGTCGAGGCTCCGGCAGACCGGGGTCGCCACCTCCAACTGGGCCTGCAGCAGTTCGCGCTGCACCTCACCGTGGGTCACCGCGGGATGCAGACCGGCCTCGGCCAGGACCCTCGCCGCACGCGCCACCGGCACCCCCGTGGCCGGGGAGACCAGGAGGTACTCCTCCTCCACGCCGATGGTGAGCACATGCGGCGGCTACCCGCAGTCGCCGAGGGTCAACCGTGCTTCTCCCCCAGGGACGCGGGGAAGGTCACCCCCAGGGGCGCGTGGGGCACCTCCCGGCCGAAGGCTGGGGGGAGAACTGCGCAATTCGGATGCGGGCCACCGTACACATCACGGCTTGACCCGTACTGTCGTGACACCCGCCCCCGGGCTGCGCAGTTCCCCGCGCCCTTGGGGGTCGCCCCGGCTCGGGTCCCGTCAGGGGCGCCGGGGGGCGGCGATGTGCCAGCCTCCGACGTCGACGAGGCCGAGGGCGTGGCACACGGCGGAGTGCGGGCCGGTGAGCCGGAGTTCGATCCCGCGGGCGGCCGCCGCGTCGAGCGCCTCGCGCAGGACGGCGATGCCCGCGTCGGAGCACCGCGCGAGGGCGCCGAGGTCCACGGTGACCGATCCGCCGGGCGGGCAGTGGCCGACCTCGCTGAGCAGGGCGTGCCGCAGCACGGACACGGCGGCGCTGTCCTGGGCCTCGGCCGCGACCAGGTGTCCGCGGCGCCGCGGCACGGCTCCGCCCGTCCGCCCGCGGGGCGAAGGCGCCGCCGCGGGTGCGGGGCGCGCCGGGGGGACGAGTGGGCTGGTCACAGCACCAGTGTGGACCTCGCGGACGGCGAAGTCAGCCCCCGGAACGAAACCCGCGGGTAGCCGGCCGCTGCCGGCTCAGGCGGTCGCGCCGAGGTCGGCGGGCCCCGGGCGGGTGGCGGGCCGGCGGACGACGACCGAGGGCCTGCGCCCGAACCTCGCCTCGCCCGGCCCGAGGGCGGCGAGGTCGTCGAGGAGTTCGCCGAGTGCGGCGAGGAGGGCTCGCTCGTGGCGCGTCTGCTCCTCGGCGGGGCGCTGCGCCGCGGTGTTGCGGGGGTGTGGAAGGTTCGGCACGGCGGACTCCTCACGGGTGGCGGGTGGGGCTCTCAGGTGAGTTCGGGGTGTCCGAGGAGCTCGGAGAAGCCGGCGGGCAGTTCGGTCACGAGGGCGTCGAGTTCGCTGTCGTCGACGGCCCCGGCCACGGTCCGCAGGACGGCGGAGGCGTCCACGGCGGCCTCGTCGACGGTGGTGTCCCGCGCTTCGGCGAGCCGGCCGAGGAAGCCTTCGGCGGTCCAGCTGGCCGCTTCGGTGTCCGGTTCGGGGAGCACCAGGTCGCCCAGTTCTTCGGGGAGTTGGTCGGCCAGGGCCTCGGCGGAGGCCGTGCCCAGCAGTTCGCCGAGCAGGCCGAGCACGGTGGTGACGGCCTCGTCCGTGCCGTCGTCCTCGTAGCCGCCCGTGTCGTGCACCAGGCGGAGGAATTCCTCGTGTTCCATGACGCGTCCCCTCGTGCGTCCGGACGGACGGTGGTCAGCCGGGGTCGGGCGGGTCCTCGTCCTCGGTCTGCCGGCCCTCGGGTTCCTGTTCGGCCACCGGGGTGCCCGCCCGTACGGTCTTCACGGTCGGTGTCCGCCGGTCGTCCCGGTCGCCCCGTTCATCCCGGTCGCCCCTGTCGTTGCGGTCGCCGTGGTGTTCGTCGGCGTGGTGGCCGGGCACTCCCCCGGCGCCGCCCTGCGGGATGTCCTCCATGGCTCCTCCCCGGGTGGTTCGGTCGCGGAGTACCGGTCTCGCCTGCCCGGCTGCCGAGCTGGCGAAACGCCGTCCGGTGCGCGTCGGCCCGGCGGATCCGGGTTCCGCCCGGGCCGGGTCGGCAAGAAGCCCGACAGCCCGTCCCCCCGACGGAGCCCGACAAGGTGTCCCGGACGGATGGCCGGCCGCCCGGGACGGTCGGACCGGTGTCGGACGCGGCCTCGTCCACGGACGGCCCGCCGGCAGCGGTGCGAGCAGGTCCGCCGGGCCGGTGCGGACCGGCGACCACAGGAGGTCCCGGCGTGACCGCACCCGGTTTCCCCCGCTCCGACCCGACCGCCCCCTCGACCGCGGCAACGGCGGCCAGGACCCCTCGCAGGGCATCCTGGAGGCGACCGAGCAGGTGGCCCGGCTGCTCAAGGCGAGCGGCCACCGCTTCGCGCTCGCGGGCAGTGTCGCCTCCTACGCGTCCTACGCGCACGGGGTGCCGCGGCGGACCTGGCCGTCCACGGCCACGCGCACGCGGGCACCGAGCACGGCATGACGGCGGGCGGGTGCCGGTGCGCAACGTGGCGCAGCCGGTCGTCAAGCACGCCTTCGCCCTGTACGAGCTGCACCCGGCCGGGACGGCCGGGTGCTGAGGCTCTTTCGGTTCACGTCCGGTCACGCCGTGGTGGTCGAGGCCGCGGAGGCGGTCGGAGCCGGGGCTGAACGGTCGACGCCCTGTCAGTACGGCAGCGGGCGGCCGGACGGGGTCCGCAGGTCGAGCGGGGGCCGCGGGCGGCCGCGGCCGGGCTTGGGTGCGATCCGGATCCTGGCCATCACCCTCACCTCCTCGCTTCGGGCCTGCAGGACGTCTGCCCGGGACGGGCGTTCCCACGCCTCCGACTGCCCTGCGGGAGAAGCCCCGGACGGAGTGGCGCCCGGGCTGGTACCGAACGGGCGGCCGTGCGACTGCCCGAGGAGGTGAGACCCGTGAACGCGGTTTCCGTGCGGGTGCTCCCTCTCGTCGTCACGGTCGAGCGGACGGTGTAGCCGTCGCCGGGAGCGCCTCGACTCACCGGGCGGACTCCCGAAGGGCACCACCTCATGCATGTTCTGCGGTCCACCGCCGGGTCGTCCGCGGACGGGGTCGTCGAGCGCGACTTCACCGTGGACGGGATCCCCGCCGTCCTCCGGTCGCCCGCCTCCGGCGCCGACGGCGCGCCGCTGGTCCTGTCGGGCCACGGCGGCGGCACCCACAAGAAGCATCCGGCGATGGCCGGCCGCGCCCGGCTCCTCGTGGCCGGCGGCGGCTTCCACGTCGCCTGCGTCGATGCGCCCGCCACCGGCGACCGGCCGCGCACCCCGCACGACGAGCGGGAGATCGCCGAGCTGTACCGGGCGCGGGCGGCCGGCGAGCCGGAGGGCCCGGTCGTCGTCCGCTACAACGCCCATGCGGCCGGACACAGGCGGTGCCCGAGTGGCGGGCCGTCCTGGACGCCCTCCAGCGGCTGCCGGAGATCGGCCCCGACGGGCCGGTCGGCTGGTTCGGCCTGAACACGGGCACCGCGATCGGCGTGCCCTTCGTCGCGGCCGAGCCGAGGATCACGGCCGCGGTGTTCGGCCGGCACTGGCCCGACGTGCTGGCCGAGCAGGCGAAGCTGATCACCGTGCCGGTCGAGTACGCGATGCAGTGGGACGACGAGCACATCCCGCATGAGGCCGGCCTGGCGCTGTTCGACGCCTTCGCCTCGTAGGAGAAGACGCTGCACGCCAACGCGGGCCGACGCAAGGGCTGCCGCGGTTCGAGGCCGACGGTGCCGTCCGGTTCTTCGTCCGGCACTTCGGCGGGCCGGCCGCCCGCACGCGCTGACGGGTTCGACGAGCCCGACGGGTGGCGGTGCCGGTGTCCGGCCCTCTCGGGTCCGGACAC
>NZ_BAAALD010000043.1:22401-31757 GCF_039528095.1 Kitasatospora arboriphila | reverse complement strand
CGGCGCCCCCCCCCCCCCCCCCCCCCCCCCCGCCCGGGCCCCCCCCCCCCCCCCCGCCGGGCTCACCGCTCGTTGCGGTCCCTGCCCTGCCCCGCGGCCATCCGGCGGCGGATCACCATGAGGTCCAGCGCGGCGATGCCGGCGAAGGCCAGGCAGAGCAGCGCGAAGACGGCGAAGGTGGTGCGGTTCGGTGCGACCCCCGTGCCGGCCGTCCCGGCGAGGACGGCGAAGGCCACGGTGCCGACCGCGAAGAAGCCGAGGAAGACCCGCGAGAGCAGGCGCCTCAGCTCCAGGTCGGTGCGGGCAGTGACCGGTTCGGTGCCGCGGCGCACCGGGCCCTGCGGCCACCACTGCGGTGAGGTGCGGCCCGGTCCGTGCGGGGCGTGCGGGAAGTCGTGCCGTTCCCCGGGCCTTCGGTCGCCGTCCGGGACGTGCTTCCGGCTGTTCATCGGGGGCTCCTTGCGGCCGCTGGTTCCACTCCGGCGGCTGCCCGCTGCGGGCCCGGCCACACGGCGCGGAACGGGCTGATTCCGGACGGCCGGGGCGGGCCGGCGCGGGAAGACCGGAAGGAGAGCGCCATGGCCGCCGACCGCGCCCTCACCGCTCTTCGCCGGCCTGTGCCTGCTGCTGGCGGCGGCCTTCGTGGCCGTCCACGCGGCCGCGTTCGGCGCGGAGCGGCAGCTCGTGGTGGGCGACACGATGACCGCCGTCACGCTGCTGCTGCTCGCCATGCTCAAGACCTCGGAGCGCCGCGCCGAGCACGCCGTCCGGCGCAAGCTCGACGCCATCGCCGAAGCCCTCCCCGAACTCCAGGAGGACGAACCGGGCGAGGCCCCCGACCGCCTGCGTGAAGCCGTCGGCGTGGCGGAACGGCTGTACGCAGGACCAGCCCTCCCGGGCTGCCTCGCCGGGCCGGCCACCGACGTGCCCACGCGGCCAACGCGCCGACGACACGATCCCACCGTTTGCCCACGGAGGACCTCACAATGAGTCACATCCCGGTGACAGGAGGACCTCATGACCATGATGCTCATCAAAGGCCACTACCAGATCAAGGACTTCGAGCCGGACGGCGACACCGTCCACTTCCTCCCCGACGACCCCGGCTTCTGGCTCGAACTGCCCGGCGACCACAAGATCGAACGGGACCCCCACGGCGGCGCCGCCCTCCGGCTCGACGGCATCGACGCGCCGGAGACCCACTACCAGGGGGTCGGCCCCGACTTCGTCCACCAGCCGCTCGACCTGGGAGCCCACGCGGCCCGGGACGCCCTGCTGACCTGGCTGGGCTTCACCGACGTCACCCAGGGCGCGGACGAGAGGGTCACCTCCGCCACCCCGGAGACCGTCCCCGGGTTCGTCCTCGCCAGCGGCGCCGACGCCTTCGGCCGCTGCATCGCCATGGCCGGCCGGGGCACGCCGATCCCGGACGCCAAGAGCGGAACGATCATCAAGGTCGACGTGCCGCTCCTGCACCAGACCGCCAACCACGAACTGCTCGCCCGCGGCCTGGCCTACCCGACGTTCTACTCGAAGCTGCCCAAGGAACTGCGCCTCGACATGGCCGCCACCGCCCGAGCGGCGCAGGCCGCGAAGGTGCCCGGCAGCGTCTGGGCCTACGACGCCACCAACAGCGGCGCCAAGATCGAGGACCTGAGCTCGCTCACCGAGCACACGGTCGTCCTGCCGAAACTCTTCCGGCGCCTGGCCGACTACCTGCGCCTCTTCGGCCCCTCCCTCGACTCGCTCCCCGCCTACCTGGCCGGCGCCGACGACGAATTCTTCCTCTCCGAGCAGCGGACCTCCACCAGGGGCCTGCAGCGCGTCATCGACGTCAACGACAGCACGATCAAGCTGCGCCCCGCCATCGAGGACATCGTCTTCGTCGAGAAGTGAGCCCGACGGCCGAGCACCTCACCGGTGGACCGGCGCCCGACGACCGACCCGCCCGGATCCCGGTCCGCCCGCCGTCACACGGCCGAGGTGCTGCGGCCGGGCCGGGCGAGGAGGAGGCCGGCGGTGGCGACGCCCGCACGGGGTGCGGCAACCGGTGCTCCGGGCGCAGCACTGCGCTGACCAGCCCATATTCGCGGAGAGTCACCGGGCGGGATCTCCGATGGGGCTTGTCTGCACCGCGGTTGGGCGTAGCGTTGACTGTCAGTGTCGGAGTCCGTGATGAGAGCGTGGGCGCGCGGTGGATCGAGCACCGTCTCCGTCGCCGGCGTACGGGCGGCGCGGCGGGTGGGGGCCACGTCGCCCCGGGGGCCACCGGCCGGGGGTGTGGGTTCGGCTCCTCCATCGACTCGCACGGACGGTGACCCCTCATGCGGGTACCCGGAATCCTCGCGGCATCCGTGGCTCTCTCCGGCGCGAGCGCGACCGCGGACGACGGCTGCATCAACGGTCGCGGCAACCACCCGCAGGCCACGAACAAGCAGACGGCCAGCGGGCCGGTCTCGGCGACGGGGGCGTTCAGCTCCGGCCGGAACGGCACGGTCTCGCAGACCCTGACGCTCCACCCGCCGGGCCCGGGCGGCTTCACCTGTCCGGGCGGCCAGACCCTGGTGCTGGCTGACGTCACCTACACGAACGTGAGCCTCGGCGACACCACCAACGGCGTCGCGGCGGCCATCCCCGGCACCTTCAGCAAGGTCTTCGTGACCTTCCGCAAGTGACCTCCACCGCCGGGTGACCTCTACCGCCGTCCGGCCGTCACGGCGAACACCACCGCCGTGACGGCCCGCGGCCCTCGCACAGCGCGGCCGGCCCGTGCCCTCCCGGCCCGTACCACGGTGAAGGAGCCGGGTCATGGCCGAATCGTTCTTCCACGCGGGTGGCGTCTACCGGCAGGACGGGGACGGCACGCCCACCGGCGCGTGCCTGTTCGTCGTGGTGTACGTCGGGCGGGCGCCGGAAGGCTTCGGCCACCCCGGCGGGACGGGTGACGTCGCATTCGGCTGGCGCCGCGGCACCGCGCCGGACGGCACCATCACCCCGCTGGGCTCCTACACCACGACCGACTTCACCGGCTGGCACGAGATCGACGACTCCGAACTCGCCGCCGCCCTCGGCGACACGCCGCTTCCCCTCCACCCCGCCCCACCGGCACGGCCCCGCCGGAGGCACGCCGAGTGACCGCCCGGCAGACCGGCGTCGCCGGGGGGCGCCGTGGCGTGTCGTGGAGCGAGCGGGTGCAGCCGTCCCGGAACCGGTGCAACCTTTCGCACGGCACCAGGCATCAGGGATCCGGGCAGCGCAATCCGGCGGTGCCCGCGAAAGGGAGGGAGGGGTGCCTGATGGTGCGACGTACGGCGAGTTCACGCGACGCCGAGTTCACCGAGTACGCGGCGTCCCGGGTCGGGTGGTTGCGCAAGGTCGCGTACCTGCTCTGCGGTGACTGGGACCGGGCCGACGGTCTCGTCCAGGAGACCATCACCGAGCTCTACGTGAAGTGGCCCCGGGCGGGGAGGGCGGAGAACCGGGACGGCTACGCCCGGACGGTGCTGGTCAACACGTTCCTGGCGGAGCAGCGGACCTCGTGGTGGCGGCGGACCCGGAGGGGTGGGACGGCGCCGGCCGCGGCGTGGGCGGACGTGGACGCCACGATCGACCTGGGGCAGGCACTGGCCGCGCTGCCGCCCAGGCAACGGGCGGCCGTGGTGCTGCGCTACTACTGCGACCTCTCGATCGAGCAGGCGGCCGACCTCCTGGGCTGTTCCGCCGGCAACCTGAGGAGTCAGAGTTCGCGCGGCCTGGATGCACTCGGGCGTTCGTCCGACGACCGACCGGCCGAGGGGAGCAGGGCGTGAACGAGGAGACGATTCTGGCCGAGGAGCTCTCGGCGCTGGCCGACGGGTCCGCCCCGCCGAGCACCGTGGACGTCCACGGGGCGGTGCGGCGCGGCCGTGGCCGGCTGCTGCGGCGGCGGGTGGCGCTGGTGGTGACCGCCGCTTCCGCGGTGGTGGCCTGCTCGGCCGCACTGGCCCTGGTGCTGCCGGGCGGCGGCAGGGCGGCGGATCCCGCCGTGCTGCCGACCACGAGCGTGTCCCCGTCGCCGAGCGGCGTGCACACGTGGAACCCGATCCCGCAGTCGAGCGGGCCCGCCGTGACGCCGTCCGAGACCAGGTCGCCCGCCCCGGTGACCGGCACCGATCCGCTGATCTCCGACGCGCGGTTCGGCTGGCTCCCGGACTCGGTCAAGACGCTCCGCTACATGCGGGAGGCCAACGGCCAGGAGGCCAGCGCACTGGGGGAGCTCGGGGAGTTCCCGACTCCCTCCTTCGGTCTCAAGGTCTTCCCGGCGGGGGTGACGCCCGCACTGCCGACCCTCGCGGACGGAAAGCCCAACCTGCCGGGTTACAAGCCGGGGAACCATGCCATCCGGGTCGACGCCCCGCAGGTCAACGGGCGGGAGGCGTACTGGATCACCGCGAGCGACCCGAACATGGCGGAGACCATGAACACCCTGCGCTGGAAGACCGCGGAGGGCCGGTGGGCGGAGCTCGACTCCGGCTCCCTCTCCGAGGCCGACAAACAGCGGATCCCGCTGAAGGTGGCGGCCGGCGTGACCACCGGCCACTGGCAGGTGCCGCTGCCGCTGCGGATCAGCAACCTGCCCGCGGCGTACACGGTGAACTCGGTGTCGCTCCGGCAGGCGCGCGACGGCAGCGACTTCTCGCTGGACCTGAGCATCGGGTCCTCGACCGGCGCGTTCATCGGCGTCACGGTCAAGCCGGACGTCCCGGACACGGTGCGGACCGGGCCGGACGGAATGCCCCACCAGCCGGAGTCGACGAGGTGCACGTCCGAGAACGGCGTGAAGGCGTGCGTCACCGCCCTGGGGAACGAGGCGCACGTCTTCGACGCGGCCGGCGGCGCCCAGGGCCTGCTGGACAGGTTCACCCTCTTCGGCACGGACCCGGCCACCTGGAACACCGCCGTGCGTGACTGACGGCCCGTCGCGGACGCAACGCCCGGTGCACACGGGGGCACCGGGCGTTGCGCCCGTCCTCGCCGGCCGGGGCAACCGTCAGATCGGCGGCCCCGCGCTGTGTCCGCCGCCTCCTCGGCCGGGCGGCCGACCCGGTGTTCGCTCCGCCTCCTCGTGCCGGGCGGAGGCCGAATGGATGACCGAGGGGATGACGGCGAGCGCTTCGGCGGGTCGGTCCCGGCCGATCAGGAGGTCGGCCAGGGCCCTGGCCGCTCCGCTCCCGGTGGAGGAGCGGAGCTGCTCCACGGCCTCGTCCGGGCACGCCGGCAGAGCGCCTGCGGCGCTGCGAACGGCCGTGGAGGGTGCGGCGGATCTCCCGCAGCCCGTCAGAACTGCACGAGCGGCACGTCCGAGCTCGCGATGAGCAGGTACAGCGCGACGAAGGCGGCCCCGACCAGCCCGAGGACGCTCAGTCCGAGCAGGCACAGGACGTCGGTCAACGACCTCTCCGGTCGCGGGGGTCCGGAATGGCGGTGCGGTGCTCCGGGTGGTGACCACAGTGCGCCCATGAAGCCTCTTTCTCGCTGGTGGTGACGGACCGCCAGCCTCGCAGCGGGCCACGGGCCCGCACCTGAGTACCGGTACTCATCCGTCGACCTGCGCGCTGCCCACGCCGAGGGCCATCTCCTCGGTCATGCGCCCCGCCGTCGCCCCTCGTGCGTTCACGGCCGGTGAGCGTCGTGATGGACGCGCAACCGGGGGCTGCGTATGGCGGGCAGCCCGACCAGGGTGTCCCTGAAGGCGCCGCGGTGGGGCGGCAGGGGGTACCAGGGACGCGGCGGCAGGGGGTAGTCGTCGCGCAGGACGCCCTCGGGGAGTACCCCGGTGGCGGGCATCGGCGAGGTCTCGCCCGGGTGGGTGAGGTACGCCCAGACCCCGCTGTCCAGCGGCACCACGGCCGCCTCGTCACCGGGCGGGCGCCAGGGCTCGCCCGTGAGGGGGTGGCGGGGGACGAGGAGGACATCGGGACGGGAGAGCGGCTCGCGGATCCCCGGGCCGGCCAGCCCCACCGAGCGGGCATCGGGTCCGGCGGGGAGGTACCGGCCGACCGCGTGGCCGAGCAGCTCGGCGACGGGGCCGGCGGGGAGGGTCACCGGGCGGTTCCCGGTGGCGGCCACGAGGTGGGCCAGCGCCACCCCGACGGCGGCCTCCCAGCGGCGGCTCCACGACCCGTCGGGTTCGACGGGCGGGACACGGTGTTCGGCACGCTCCAGGTCGTCCCAGTCGGGAGGTGGAGCGGCCGGGATCCCCGAGGGGCGGCGTACGACCGCGTCGGGTTCCAACCACACCGCCTGCCACAGACCGCAGTCGTCCACCCGGGTCGCCACGGCCCGCCCGCACCCTTCGCACGCCAGGTTGGGGCCGGCCCGGCCGTCCACACCCCGGCAGTAGCCCTCGCACTTCTCGGGGATCAGGGCCATGGACCGGGAGTCGCCGGGGGCGATGACGATCCTGTTCCGCGCGCCGAAGGAGACGGAGTACACCGGCGCGTACACGCCCTGCCGGGCGGC
This sequence comes from Kitasatospora arboriphila, assembly GCF_039528095.1. Classification (NCBI taxonomy): domain Bacteria; kingdom Bacillati; phylum Actinomycetota; class Actinomycetes; order Kitasatosporales; family Streptomycetaceae; genus Kitasatospora; species Kitasatospora arboriphila. The sequence continues at coordinate 25,256 of NZ_BAAALD010000043.1, read as the reverse complement.
CGCGTCCGCTCCGACCTCCTCCCACAGCCGCCAGGGCGGTCCGGTGGGCCGTGGATCGACGGCGTACGTCGCGGACTCCATCAGCGGAGGATGGAGTTCCTCCCAGCCCCCGTGGTGGGTGTGGACGGGCAGGGCGACCCGGGACATCGGCGCCGTCAGCTCGGTGCGGCACCCGGCACACGCGAACACGTCCAAACAAGCTCCCGTCTCCGCGGTTCCCCGGGGATTGTGCCGCGCTCGCGGTGCAGGGTCCATCGGATTTCGGAGCGGCTCCAGGACGTCCGGGGTGCGTGTCGCGGAGAGGAGCCGACCGGCCGGCATCGGCCGGCTCCCGTCCCACCGCGTTTCGCCGACCCGGTGCCGTACCGGACCGGCTGCGGGTGCTTCCTCGGGCCGAGCACGCTGCTGACGCACGATGTGCCCGGCGAGGTGCTGACCGACCTCGCGATCCTCCTCGGCCTCGAACTCGACGCCGAACTCGTCCGGGAACAGGCCATCCGCACCGGCAGCCCCTGCGACGACGAGCCCTACGTGGAACCCCGCCGACACCCGCACCTGGCCCGACGGGGACGACGGCGACGGGCCCTGCGGCAGCCGAGCCCGTCCCGCGTCGCCGCGGACGTCGCGCCGGTGAGGTCAGCCGTCGTCGCTGGCGGGCGAACGCCCCGCGGCCCTGCCGACGGCCACCGCACCGGCCCGGATCTGACGCACTGTCACGACGCGGCGGGGCGGGTGGGCCCGGCATGACGGGCGGCACCCACCACCTCGTCGGTCCGCGGCGGGCCGGTGATCACCAGGGGACGACGCCGTCGTCCTCGAAGAAGGAACCGGTCGGGCCGCCGTCGGGGAGGGTGGCGAGCCGGATCGGGGTGGCTGCGCCCTGTGCGGGGGTGCGGGGTCCGTGGAAGCCGGTGAAGTCGGTGGCGACGAGGCCCGGGCAGGCGGCGTTGATGAGGATGTTGGTGCCGGCGAACTGTCGGGCGTACTGCAGGGTGAGGGCGTTGAGGAAGGACTTCGACGGCGCGTAGGCCGCCATGATCGGGCCGACCTCGATGTCCGGGTCCGCCTGTCGGGCCAGGGAACCGACGCTGCTGGAGACGTTGACGATGCGCGGCGAGGCCGAGCGCCGCAGCAGCGGCAGCATCGCGTTGGTCACCCGGACGACGCCCATGACGTTGGTGTCCACGACGGTGCGGAGCACCTCCAGGTCGAGCGTGGTCGGCTCCTGCAGCCATCCCGGGCCCATCTCGCCGGGGATTCCGGCGTTGTTGACCAGGACGTCCAGGCGTCCGGCCAGTCGTTCGATCAGTTCTGCGGCATCGGTGACGCTCTGGCCGTCGGTCACGTCCAGCGGTACCTCGAAGGCGTCCACGCCGGCGGCGCGCAGCTTGCCGACGGCGGTTTCGCGTCGGGTCGCATCGCGGGCTCCCACACCGACGCGGTGGCCGAGGCGGCCCAGTCCGGCCGCGATCTCGTACCCGATGCCCTTGTTCGCGCCGGTCACCAGCGCGATCATCGTTTCGCTCATGCAGATGATGCTGGCCCGTGGGCGGGTGGTGCGGCCAACACCGGTACGGTGCCCTGTCATACCCGGCGGGTATCACCGCGTATGCTGTCGGCCGTGGACCCCCTGGAAACCCGCCTGGAAACCCGCGAGTTGAGGTACTTCGTGGCTGTGGCCGAGGAGTTGCACTTCGGGCGTGCCGCCGAGCGCCTCGGCATGGCCCAGCCGCCGCTGTCGCGGGCGGTCCAGCAGCTCGAACGGCGCCTCGGGGTCTGTCTGCTGGAGCGCAACCGGCGTGGTGTCCGCCTGACCGGTGCCGGGGAGGTGCTCTTGCAGGAGGGCCGGGCGGCTCTCGACGCGGCCGCTGCCGCCGCCCGCCGCACCCGGCGCGCCGGGGGTGCCGACCGTCCTGGCGGCCCCCGCGACCGGCTGGTGCTCGCGGTGAAGGCCGCCGCGTCCCATGAGCTGTTGCGGAAGCTTCTCGCCGCCTATGCGGTCGAACCCGGCTGTACCGAGGTCGAGGTGTTGCTGTGCGGCATGTGCGAGCAGGAGGAGATGCTGCGCGACGGGCGCGCCGATGTCGCGCTCATGCACACGCCGTGGAACTCCCTCGCCGGATTCGACAGCGAGGCGCTCATGACCGAGGGGCAGGTCGCCCTCCTGCCTGCCGGGCACCCGCTGGCCGCCCGCAAGACCCTGTCCCTGGCCGAGATCAGGGACGTCCCCGATCTGCCGCTCGCCCGCTGGCCCACCCACGGTACCTACGCCCCCGGCCCGGGCCCCGAGATCCACAACCAGACGCAACTGGCCCAACTGATCGCCCTCGGACGCACCGTGGCGGTCGTCCCCGACTCCGCCCGCTCCTGGCTGTGGGCCGAGCACGCGGCCGTCCCGCTCACCGACGCGCCTTCCGTCGTGACCCACATCGCCTGGCCGGCGCACAGCCGCTCGCTCGCCCTGGCCTGCCTGGTCCGCACGGCCACACGGCTGTGACCGGGCCCTGCCCCACCAGTCACCGCCCGGGACGGCTCGGACACCCCCAGGACCCACGGGACCGATGAAGCAGACCCGCAGGACCCGGACCGTCCGGGACGGCAGGCGAATCGACGCCGTCGCTGGTTGAGAGCTCGTCACACGCACGACTCCCACAGCGGGCCCCACCACATCTCCTGGACCGAGCGGACGCGGCGACGGCCTCCGCCACCCGGCTGACCGTCCCTGCCCGGCTGAGCGCCGGAGAGGACACCGACCGGGCCGTGAGCGCCGGCAGTCTCGGACGGGGCGACCAGGAGGGCCGGTACCCGGAGATGACACGGGCCGTCGTGTCCGCCCCGGCCGGGGCGGACACCAC